>JAJNBL010000008.1 GCA_021156175.1 Rickettsiales bacterium | reverse complement strand
CGCATCAGTTTTTTGAGTCCGGCTTCACCCATTAACACCTCTAATGCCGCAGCCGTAGTGCCATTCGGGCTTGTAACTTGTTCGCGCAAGGTTGATGCCTTTGCGGAGGATTTTTTCGCGAGTGCTATGCTTCCTTCCATCGTCTCATACGCAAGTGCTTTCGCTAATTCAGGAGGTAAGCCCAATGCTGCTCCCGATTCTTCTAGGGCTTCGAGCAGCAAGAAAAGATAGGCCGGGCCACTGCCAGAAATCGCGGTCACGGCATCCAGTAATGACTCGTTTGGAAGCCAATGGAGCTTACCCACCACACCGAGCAATTGTTCCGCCAGGACACGTTGTTTTGCGGTTACCGACGCATTGGCATAAGCACCCGTAGTGCCTTGTCCAATCGAAGCGGGAAGATTTGGCATTGCGCGGACAATCGGACGTTCTTCTCCCACATGACGCGCGAAGAAATCCAACGTCTTTCCTGCTGCAATCGAGAGGAAGAGCGTATGTTCCGGCAGCGTCTGATAGGCGGGGAGGACCTTTTCCATAATTTGCGGTTTGACGGCAAACACCACCGCATGTGGTGCAATACTCTGAGGAATGGCATGAATATCAGGAATTACGGTCACCGAATCGGTATTCGCGCCTATATCGCCCAATCCGCCGGGTTCTACGACGGTCACGGCAAAGAGAGACGGGGTGGGTGCGGTGCGATCATTTGCATTGAGCCAGCTTTTTAGCAAAGCGCCGCCCATTTTTCCACAACCCACAAGAAGAATATGATACGGAGGAAAGGTCATAGGAATGCCTATTATTTGGAAGACTTACCTTCAAGTGCAGCAAGACGCGCTTCGAGTTTTTCTTGCTCCGCGCATGCTTTGGAAGCCAGCGCTTTCACGACCTCGAATTCTTCCCGGGTCACGACGCCCATTTGTTTTAAGGCATCCGCAACTTGCCGTTTGACCGCCTGTTCGATTTCCTGTTTCGCATTGGCGGCCATACTAAAGGCGCTGCCTGCGAGTTTGGCCATGTCATCTTTCATCATCATTATTCTCCGTTCTGTGACATTCAAATTCTCATAGACGCTTTCGGCGTCATTTCCGTGCTCGAATCCTAATGTACTTTTTTAAGTACACTGCGGCTCTGCGTGCAAAAATTTCCTAAAAATCGTTTTATGATTTCTTTGAATATCCGCAGAACCAATTATCAGGTCATTTCCCCTTGCCCCCAAATCCTCTTAGGGGTAAAAGGGTAATCTATTGTCTCTCTTCACTATAACTCGGTTGTGCTCTCATGGCTATAGGCTTTCCTGATATTGATCCCATTATCGTTTCTTTTGGCCCCTTTGCGATACGTTGGTACGCGCTTGCCTATGTTGTCGGCATTTTGGGTGGCTGGTGGTATATCGGGAAACTCAACCGCCGCGAGCCCCAGATCCTTTCCGCCAAGCAGTTTGACGATATTATGCTCTGGGCGGTATTTGGAATTATTTTGGGAGGAAGGTTAGGCTATGTCTTATTCTACCAGCCCGCCTACTTCTTGAGCAATCCGATTGAAATTCTGCAAATGTGGCATGGGGGAATGTCTTTCCATGGTGGCTTGATCGGTACGATTCTGGCGACCTACCTGTTTTCAAGAAAAAATAAACTCGCCTTCTGGTCGGTGGTCGATTTACTGGCTTGTGCGACGCCGCTGGGGCTTGGTTTAGGCAGATTGGCAAATTTCATCAATGGAGAGCTTTATGGCCGTGCCACCGATGTTGCATGGGCTGTGATGTTCCCGATGGGTGGTTTCATTCCACGACATCCAAGCCAGCTCTATGAAGCGTTTTTGGAAGGTGTGGTCTTGTTCTCGCTGTTAGCATGGCTTGCGTTAAAGACGCGTGCGCGGATGCAGCCGGGCTTTATTTCCGGGGTATTTCTGGTGGGATATGCGACGGCTCGGATGATTGTCGAGTGCTTCCGCGAGCCGGATGAACAGCTGGGTTTCCTGCTGGGTGGCAATGTGACTATGGGGCAATTATTATCCCTACCAATGCTGTTATTTGGGATTTATCTCATGCAGCGAGCGATGCGTATGAAAATCGTTCGTTCTTAAAGTAGAACGCATTATGACTCCGCTGGCGAAACATCTTGTGACCCTTATCCGCGAGCAAGGCCCCATGAATATTGCACAATTCATGGCAGAGGCGCTCGGCCATCCGCAGTATGGTTATTACATGGCGCGGGAACCCTTTGGGGCCGAAGGCGATTTTACCACCGCTCCGGAAATCAGCCAAATGTTTGGAGAGTTAATCGGCATTTGGTGTGCGCACCATTGGCAGGCGATTGGTGCGCCGCGAAATACGATCGTTGTGGAACTTGGGCCTGGCCGTGGCACGCTGATGAAAGATTTCCTTCGCGGCACGAAAAGCGTCTATGGATTTCATGATGCAATTACGATCCATTTGGTGGAATCAAGCCCTCGTTTGCGGGAAATCCAGGCGCAGACACTTAAAGAATCCTACGGAGTGGAAGTTTGCTGGCATGAGCATGTCGCGACCTTGCCTTCCCAAACCATGCTGTTGGTTGCCAATGAATTTTTCGATGCGCTTCCCGTGCATCAATATGTGAAAACGCCGCAAGGATGGCGCGAGAAGCATATATCCATCACGCGCGATGGAGCGGCGCTCCAGTTCATGCTTTCGCCCAATTCCAGCCCGTTCACACTCGCGCTGGATGAGCAATACACACAAGCCCCCGATGGCGCGGTGTTCGAATATTCGCCTTTAAGCACGACCATCATGGGAGAGATGGCGAGCCGTATTGCCAAAGAGGGTGGGATGGGGCTGATCATTGATTATGGCTATACGCGGACACGGCGTACGCCCGAATGGAATGAAACATTGCAAGCGGTGCAGAAGCATCAATTCCATCCGATATTGCAGGATATAGGGAATGCAGATATTACCGCGCATGTGGATTTCTCTGCGTTGGTGCAAGAGGCGGAGCGCCAAGGGGTGCATTGTTACGGGCCGGTAGGACAAGGGCATTTATTCAATCATTTGGGGATTGAAATGCGGGCGAAAGCCTTGCTTAATCATGCCACGCCAAAACAGCAAGAGGCGATTGTGAGTGCGGTTGAGCGGCTGGTGACGGAGCAGCATATGGGAATATTATTTAAGGCGCTTGCGATTACGCATCCCTTGATGGATCGACCTGCTGGCTTCTAGGCTTTGGAAATTTAAATTCTCATGGACGATTTCGGCGTCATTTTCCTACTCGAATCCTCACGTACATTTAAGTACGCTCCGGCTCTGCGTGGGAAAACTCCTTGAAATCGTCTCATGATTTCTTTAAATTTCACGAAACTCTAGCAATCCAAATAATTATTATAAGTATGACCCACTCTCCTTCCCCTCTTACCTGCGATTGGCTCGCCCGACATGATGGTGTTCGGCATGGATTCTTCACCCGTCAAGGCGGGGTGAGCGAAGGGATTTATGCGAGCCTTAATGCGGGTGCGGGGTCGAATGATAATCAAATCCATGTGCGTGAGAATAAGAAGCGCATTGCGGAATCCTTAGGTGTCCCGGCCTTACAGCTTTGTACACTTTACCAGATTCATTCTCCCACCGTGTGGGAAGTGACGGAGCCTTTTGAAGAAGAACGGCGCCCAGAGGCTGATGCAATGGTGACCACGACCAAGGGCATTGCACTTGGTATTTTGACCGCGGATTGCGTGCCGGTGCTGTTCTCCTGCTCGAGGCGTTCGGTGATTGGTGCGGCGCATGCGGGTTGGAAGGGGGCGGTATCGGGGGTGCTCGAGAATACCGTGCAGGCGATGGAACGGCTTGGTGCTAAACGGAACTCGATCCATGCGACCGTTGGGCCTTGCATCCACCAGGAATCCTATGAAGTGGGCGGCGAGTTTATCGAGCGGCTTATGGATATGGACTTACAAAATGAGCGGTTCTTTATCCCATCGGACAAACCGGATCATGCGATGTTTGATTTACCCGGTTATGTGCTTGCGCGTCTGAAAGGGATGGGGTTGCATTCGGTGAATCAGATACCGTATGATACCTGCAAAGAGGAAGCCATGTTCTTTAGCTACCGTAGGAAAACATTGCGGGAAGAAACAGATTATGGGCGGCAGGTTTCGGCAATTGTCCTCGTATAAGACATAAAAAAGGCTCCCAAAGGAGCCTTTTTTGTATTCTGTGTTAAAAGCTGTGCAATTATGCAACGAGCTTTTTAATGCGCTGAGCAAGACGACTGATTTTGCGAGAAGCGGTTTCTTTTTTGATAACCCCTTTCCCTGCTGCACGAGCGATTTCTGGCTGTGCTTCGCGTAGAGCCGCTACTGCCGCTGGCTTATCGCCTTTAGTGATCGCTTCTTCTACTTTGCGGATGAAGCTGCGAACACGACCGATACGAGCACGGTTGAGCTCTGTGCGGTCAATTGCCTGACGATTACTTTTCTTTGCTGACTTATGATTTGCCATCGTTATTCTACCTAGGACTAACGCCCTCTAATACAGAGGGCTATTGCTAATAAAGGAAGCACATTGTATAGATTATTACCATGATGTCAAGCACAAGAAACAAGAAAGTTACCGCAATTATTGTCGCTGCCGGCAGGGGCAGCAGGATGGGGGGGCAAGGCCCTAAGCAATATACAAATTTTGCAGGAAATACAGTTCTTTATTATGCCGTGAAGGCATTCCTGCTTCATCCAGAAATAGCGCAAATACAGGTGGTTATTCATCCAGAAGATGGGGCGCTTTATGCCAAAGCCCTGGAGGAGTTCGCAAAAGAAAAACAGCTGCTTTCGCCCGTATATGGGGGGGGAACCCGTCAGGAGTCGGTGCGGTTAGGGCTCCTTAGCCTCCAAGATACGGCAGATTTTGTCCTCATCCACGATGCGGCACGGCCGTGTGTGGATGCAGCGACGATTTCCCGTGTCATTGCAGGGCTTGAAGGGCGGCAGGGGGTGATCCCGGTGATTCCGCTAGCCGATACGCTTAAGCGCGTTGATGCGAAGGGGAGGATTACCCAAACGGTCGAGCGTGCCGGGTTGTTCCAAGCCCAGACGCCGCAGGGGTTTGATTATGTGGGTATCTTAGAAGCCCATGAACAGGCGGCTACGAAAGGGATTGAAGTCACGGACGATGCAGCGCTGTATGAAGCGTTCGGCTATCCGGTTGCGACCGTTCCAGGCTCCGTTTATAACAAGAAAATCACAACCGCAGATGACCTTATGCAAATAGAACAGCAAATGAATAAACTTCCTGATATCCGTACCGGGAGCGGATTTGATGTGCATCGATTCCGGGATACAGCTCCGCCTTCGGGTGCAATTATGCTTGGCGGCGTGGCAGTTCCGCATAGTTATGCAATTGAAGCCCATTCCGATGGCGATGTAATACTTCATGCGCTGACCGATGCGCTGTTGGGCACCATCGGGGCGGGGGATATTGGCCAGCATTTTCCACCATCGGATCCTCAATGGAAAGATGCAGATTCGTCTGCGTTTCTTCGCCACGCGGTGGGGTTGGTGACGAAAGCAAACGGACGGATTACCCATACGGATGTAACAGTTATTTGCGAACGTCCTAAAATGGCACCGCATATGCTGGCGATTTGTGCACATATTGCAGAAATTTTGGGAATTGATGCATCGCGCGTGAGCATTAAAGCCACCACGACCGAGGGGCTCGGATTTACTGGCCGCCGCGAAGGAATTGCCGCGCAGGCGGTTGCAACCGTAGTGATAGGATAAGTATATGTCAGATAGAATATCACGCCTTCACCCGCTTTCATTATTTATGACCTGGGGGGTTGGTAATATGCCCTTCGCGCCGGGAACCTGGGGATCGCTCCCGCCCTTTGTGCTCGCATTTTTGAGTTTCTTTTTCCTAGGGAAATTAGGATATTTTGTAGTGGCCGGGTTGATCATTGTATTGTTTTTCACAGGGATTATCGCCTGTAACCGCTATATGGCGATCACGGGAAGAGAAGACCCCAAAGAAGTGGTCGTGGATGAAGTGGTTGGGCAATTGATCGTATTGCTCGCGGCGGCCCCCATTATCGGTGCACGGGATCATGGTGGTATTGAGGGTCAGGCGATGCTGTTTGCGTGCTTCGTCCTATTCCGCTTTTTTGATATTCTGAAACCCTGGCCGGTGTCCTGGGCGGACCAAAAAGTTGAGGGCGGTTTAGGTGTGATGCTTGATGATGTGCTTGCAGGGATTTATGGTGCGATCGTCTTTTATGTGGGCGCGTGGGTGCTGGGATATATTGGAGTCTAAATAATGCCGGGTTGGACGCAAAAGGATGCGGCATTTGCCGAAGAAGTCCTTATCCTAGCAAGAGATAAGGGTGTGACGCTTGCCACTGCGGAATCCTGTACCGGTGGGCTAATCGGAGCGTTGCTGACCGCGATTCCTGGCTCGTCGGATGTATTTCACGGTGGCGTGATTAGTTATTCGAATCAGCTTAAAACATCGCTCCTGGGTGTGTCAGAAGAACTGATAATGTGCGAAAGTGCGGTGAGTGCGGCCGTAGCCAAAGCGATGGCGGAAGGAGCGGTGGCGCGGCTTAAAACCGATTATGCTGTAGCGGTGACGGGTATCTCAGGCCCCGGCGGTGGAAGTGCTGTAAAGCCCGTAGGGCTCGTTTATATCGCAGTGGCAGGCCGTGGCGCAACTATCACAGAAGAACATCGTTTCCAAGGGGATCGCGATGCGGTGCGTCTTAAAACGGCAGAAGCCGCACTTACTTTGATCAAGCAGGCACTATCCGCCTAATCCAATAAAAAAGGAGGCAGTTTTCACCGCCTCCTTTTTGTATTTTCATTCTATCAGGACTAGAACTGCCCGAAGAAACGTTTCTTCTTTTTTGGCTGTTCTTCAGCACGAGGCTCTTCGTTGCGATTGCCGCGGTTATCATCGCGGTTACCACGGTTATCGTCACGATTGCCACGATTATCATCATGGTCACGATCATTACGTTCGCGCCGAGGGCGTTCACTACGGTCACTGCGCTCACTCCGTTCAGGGCGATCACCACGATCACGGCGTTCTCCGCCGCGGTCACTACGTTCACGTCCGCCACCACGGTTGTCGTTTGCACGGCCACCACGATCACCACGGTCGCCACGGTCGCCACGGTCTCTGTTATCGCGACGAGGACCACGAGATTCTCTTCCATCATTTTCTGAAGGAGGACGATCATCAGGAAGCTCTTCACCGGTGACTTGGTCAACCACGCGCATAGAAAGACGAATCTTCCCGCGGTCAACACCCACCACTTTCACTTTCACTTGGTCGCCTTCTTTCGCGTAATCTGCAACATTATCGATGCGCTCGCCGGTGATTTCACTCACATGCACGAGCCCGTCTTGTTTGCCAAGGATATTCACGAAGAAACCGAAATCCACGATCCGGTTAATGGTGCCGTTGTAAATCGTGCCAACTTCCACTTCCGCGATGATATCTCTAATCCGAGCAATCGTATCATCGGTTGCTTCTTTACCCACAGCAGCGATGGTCACAGTACCATCATCTTGGATATCGATTTTAGAACCGGTAACTTCGCACAATTCGCGAATCACTTTACCGCCAGAACCAATCACTTCACGGATTTTATCCTGAGGGATTTTAATCGTGGTGATGGTCGGAGCGCTAGAGCTTACTTCTGTACGAGCCGATGGAAGTGCCTCAGACATTTTTTCCAAAATATGGAGGCGGCCTTCATGCGCTTGCGCGAGCGCATCTTTCATGATGGATTCGGTGATTCCATTGATTTTGATGTCCATCTGGAGTGCAGTAATACCGTCTTTGGTACCTGCCACTTTGAAATCCATGTCACCTAAGTGATCTTCATCACCCAAGATGTCAGAGATTACGATGTAATCTTTGCCTTCTTTGATCAAGCCCATCGCGATACCTGCAACCGGCGATTTCAAAGGAACCCCAGCATCCATCAGTGCGAGTGAACCACCGCATACGGTTGCCATGGAAGACGAACCGTTAGACTCGGTGATTTCTGATACCAGACGAAGTGTGTATGGGAATTCTTCTTTCGAAGGAAGCAGAGGACGCAGCGCGCGCCATGCAAGTTTACCATGGCCAATCTCACGACGGCCTGGGCTTTTCATCATAGATGCTTCGCCGACCGAGTATGGAGGGAAGTTATAATGGAGCAAGAATCTTTCTTTGCGATCGCCTTCTAAGCCATCGATGATTTGCTCATCTTGGCTAGTGCCAAGTGTTGCAGCTACGAGTGCTTGCGTCTCACCACGGGTGAATAAAGCAGTACCATGAACGCGTGGAAGAATTCCCACTTCCGCCACAATAGCACGTACGGTGTTCTTATTGCGTCCGTCGATCCGGATACCGGTTTTCAGTAATTCGCCGCGCACCACATCTTGCTCGAGGCCTTTTAGAAGCCCGTTGATGGTATTAGCTTCTACTTCACCGGCCGCATGTTCTGCCACGATTGTCGAGATCACTTCAGCGCGGATGGCGCCTAAGCGCTCAACACGCTCCTGTTTGCCTTGAATTTTATACGCATCAGCAAAAGCGGTGGAAGCGAGTTCCGCAACGCGTTTCTTAAGGGCACTTTTATCACAAGCAGCAACAGTCCAAATCGGTTTGCCAGCTTCTTTTTGAAGGGCTTTAATCAGCTCAATAACCGGCTGCATTTCACGGTGACCAAAGGTCACTGCGCCAAGCATGATTTCTTCAGACAAGCAATTTGCTTCTGATTCTACCATCATTACCGAACTTTCTGTCGCGGCAACCACCAGATCGAGCTGGCTTTCTTCCATTTGTGAAAGATCAGGGTTGAGTACATATTCGCCATCGATATAACCAACTTTTGCACCACCGATCGGGCCTTCAAACGGAATCCCAGAAATTGAAAGTGCTGCAGAAGCACCAATCAGCGCAGGGATATCCGAATCATTCACCATATCGTGGGCAAGGACCGTACAAATCACTTGGGTTTCATTGTAGAAACCTTTTGGGAATAATGGGCGGATTGGGCGGTCAATCAGACGAGAAACAAGCGTTTCTTTTTCGGTCGGACGGCCTTCGCGTTTGAAGAAGCCACCAGGAATTTTACCCGCAGCAAATGCTTTTTCTTGGTAGTTAATCGTGAGTGGAAAGAAATCCACGCCGGCTTTTGGTTCTTTACGTGCAACAGCGGTGCAAAGTACGACGGTTGCGCCATAGGTGACGAGGACTGCAGCGTCTGCTTGACGTGCGATTTTACCGGTTTGAAGGGTTAATGTGCGGCCGCCCCACTGAATCGATTTTTCTGTAACATTAAACATTTTTGTATTATCGAGCATTTTTCTCTTTTCCTTTTTATTAAACGCTGTTTACATCTTCGAAGATATTTTTCTTGCGAGATGATGGCATAAAGGGTGGGACTGCATGTCCCTGCTTTTACGCCGTTCTGTACTTGGGGGTGATTATATTTTATCTACTTTCTTTGCGGGAATAGCTATCCCGGAAAAGCACATAAAATATAATTACCCCACCTGAAGAAAGGGGCTACAAACCCATGCTCGTAGCCCCTAAGAAACTTATTTCCGTATGTCGAGGCGCTTAATCAGCGTCTCGTAACGTGCCTGTTCGCTATTTTTCAAATAATCGAGCAAACGGCGTCTACGGCCAACCAGGATCAATAATCCACGACGGGAATGGTGATCTTTCGTGTTGGTTTTGAAATGTTCGGTCAAGTTATTGATCCGCTCGGACAGAATCGCGCATTGCACTTCTGCAGAACCGGTATCTTTATCAGCCTGGCCATATTCTTTAATTAACTCTTGCTTACGCTTTGCAGTAATCGACATCGTTGCACTCCTTTTTTGTTATAAATTAAATCCGCGCACTGATTTCAACCGGCCTTCCTCATACGTCGCAAACGCTACCAATTTTCCGCCACAAAGGGCTTTTACGGTCGCGCCTGGATGAATAGCAGGCAATGCTCCCAAATGTTTAATAGAAACCACTTTTCCGTGACGGAGATCGGTTTCCAACTCGGGAGAGAGGGTAACTGCCGGGATGTCGTCCAGCACAGCTACCACCGGATGCATATACGCATCAAGTTGCGCAGTATGCACTATTTCTTCGAGTGTTTCCAGTGAAATCGCATGATTTTCATCAAACTTCCCTACCCGGGTGCGTCTTAGCCATGAAACATAGGCAAAGCTTCCCACCGCCTCGCCAATATCGCGACCGATTGCCCTTACATAGGTTCCTTTTCCGCAGGCGACCTCCAGTGTGGCTTCACCCTCGTTTGGGTCGTAATCACAGAGACGTAAGGCATCAATCGTGATTTGTCGGGGAACCATTTCAGGCGGCTTTCCTTCTCTGGCCAGGTCACAGGCACGTTTCCCTTGTTTCTTTAAGGCAGAATAGACCGGTGGCCGTTGGGAGATTTCACCTACAAACTGAGGTAAAACAGCTTCAATCTCGCTCTCCGAAGGAATATGAGGGGAGGTGGCAATTACCTCGCCCTCGCTATCATCCGTATCCCGTGCCGTGCCAAAAGCCACTCCAAAACGGTAGGCTTTCTTCCCGTCCATTGCATAAGAAACTGTTTTGGTGGCTTCGCCGATGGCAATGGGGAGGATGCCGGTTGCTAAAGGATCAAGCGTCCCTCCATGCCCAACGCGCTTGGCTTTGGTCAGGTATTTTACACGGGAAACGACCGCAGCGGAGCTTAATCCTGCCGGTTTGTCGATGATGAGCCAGCCGTTAAGGGGAGATTGTGTGGTATGATCCAAGAGAAGCCTTTTTATCCGTCTTTGTTCTCTGACTGGAGACGTTCAAGTAGACTGTGGATACGGTGTGATTCCTCGAAAGAATTATCGAGTTTAAATGTAATTTTTGGAGAATTTCGGAGTTTTATTTTCCGGTTCACTTCGCTTCGGAAGCTGTGGGATAACTCATTCAAGCGATCCAAGAATTTCGGAGGCGTTTCGCCGCCCAAAACGCTCACGAACGCGGTTGCGTTTTTGAGATCAGGACTAATCCGTACTTCCGACACCGTCACCGGCAAAATTCCCAGATCCGGATGGTAGATTTTCCCTTGCGAAAAGCTATCAGCAAGTACATGACGAATCTCTTCGCCTACTCGAAGTTGGCGCTGTGTTGGGCCATGCTGCGTATTACGATCGTTAGCCATAAATTATAGTTCGCGTTTCTCTTCAACGGTTTCAAAGGCTTCGATGATATCGCCCACTTTCATGTCTTCATAATTTTCAAATGCCATACCGCACTCGAAGTTCGAAGCCACTTCTTTCGCGTCATCTTTGAAGCGTTTCAGGGTTTTCAGTTTGCCTTCGTGGATAACAATATTATCACGTAGCAAGCGTACTCCGGCACCCCGGCGGATAACCCCTTCGGTAACAAAGCACCCAGCCACTTTCCCAAACTTCGTAAGGTTGAACACCTCGCGGATTGTAGCATTACCAAGATGATTCTCTTTAACTTCAGGAGCCAACATGTCGGTTAACATCAGCTTCACATCATCAACCAAGTTATAAATGATTGAATAGTAGCGTAACGTAATATGTTCGTGTTCGGAAAGCGATTTGGCATTCGCCGTTGCCCGGACGTTAAAGCCAAGAATAAGCGCGCCCGAAGCTTTGGCGAGCATGATGTCGGATTCTGTAATTGCGCCCACACCACCATGCAAAAATTTTACAGCGACTTCTTCATGTGCCAGCTTGTTAAGGCTTCCGATGATCGCTTCCACAGAACCATGCACATCAGCCTTGATAATAATCGGTAATTCTTTCAAACCGCTACCCGCAGCTTTAGAGAAGAGATGCTCCAAGCTTCCGCGACGACGGCTTGCATCAGAAAGATCTTTGCCGCGTTTTTCACGGTATTCCGCAATTTCGCGCGCTTGGCGTTCGGTATCGACCACCGCAAAGTTATCCCCTGCTGCTGGTGCTTCTTCAAGTCCCGTAATTTCGACAGGAACGGAAGGAGTAGCTTCATCCAGGTGTTTGCCGCGCTCGTTCATCATGGCGCGCACACGGCCGGTTGTTGAACCAGCAAGGATAACGTCGCCCACGCGCAGTGTTCCACGTTTTACGAGTAAGGTCGCAATTGGTCCGCGTGTTTTATCCATCCGGGATTCAATAACGACACCGGAAGCTTTACGGGCAGGATTTGCTTTCAGTTCAAGGATTTCTGCTTGGAGGAGGATTGTTTCTTCCAGCGCATCAAGGCCTGTTTTCATTTTGGCAGACACTTCTACCGTGATAATATCGCCCCCCAGGGATTCAGGCACAAGGCCGTGTTGGAGAAGTTCTGTTGCCACGCGCATAGGATTCGCTTGCGGCTTATCTACTTTGTTGATCGCCACGATAATTGGCACGCCTGCGGCTCTTGCGTGATTAATCGCCTCAACGGTCTGTTCCATGATGCCGTCATCTGCAGCGACTACGAGTACAACGATATCCGTTGCGGTCGCACCGCGAAGGCGCATCGCGGTAAATGCCGCGTGACCTGGAGTATCAAGGAAGGTGATATGCTGATCGTTTTTCAACTTCACACGATATGCGCCGATATGCTGGGTGATCCCGCCGGATTCTCCTGCTGCCACATCGGTTTGACGAAGTGCATCAAGGAGTGACGTTTTACCATGGTCAACGTGACCCATGATGGTTACTACTGGTGCACGAGGACGTAAGCTTGCCGGTGTGTCTTGGTCATCGGCAAGAAGGACGTTTTCAATATCTGCTTCCGTGACGCGTTTTGGTGTATGGCCAAATTCGCTAACGATAAGCTCTGCGGTATCCGCATCGATCACATCGTTCGTGGTTGCCATCATGCCCATTTTCATGAGTCCGCGAATCACATCGGTTGCGCGTTCTGTCATCCGGTTAGCAAGTTCTTGCACCGTGATGGTTTCCGGGATAGTTACCTCGCGGTAGACTTTCTCTGTAGAAGACCCCATTTCTTGGCGGCGTGCTTTTTCGCGTGCGCGGCGAACTGATGCAAGGCTTCGTGTGCGGCCTGCTTCGCTATCTCCATCGCCTGAGGCAAGTGCTTGCGTCAGGGTAAGTTTACCACCCGCACGGCGTTTTTCATCCGCAAGGCGTGTTTTTTTGTCTTTGGCCTTTTGTTGCGCCTCTTCTTCTTCATCTTTACGCGATTTTCCATCGGTTTTGAGGATAAGCTTTCCGGTTTGGGTTTTCAGTAGGCGTGATGCTTTTGCTTCTTCCGTTTCGGGTGCGGCAGGGGCAGGGGTAGCCGTAGCCGTAGCAGGAGTGGAAGCTTCCACCGTTTTCGCACGTTCAATGGCTTCGCGGGCTTGAAGTTCTGCATCAAGTTTCGCGCGGGCTTCGTCAGTCTCGATTTTCCGGCGTTTTTCGTCTTCACGGCGGCGGTTGGCTTCTTCTGCCTCACGTGTCCGACGTTCCGTTTCCTGTTCGCGATTACTTTCCGCATGTTGTAATGCTTTTAGGCGTGCCTGGCGTTCAGAATCAGTAAGTCCATCATCAAAAGAGGGAGCGATTGCAGCAGGGGAAGGAGTGGTGGCGACTATTTCATCTTCGAAATGAGGTTCCATTCCTGGCTCAAGTGCCATTCTGCCATCGTCACCGCGGGTGAATGTACGTTTCTTGCGTACTTCCACTTTTACGGTTTTTTTCCGCCCATGGGAAAAGCTCTGTTCCACATCACTGACACTCACGGTCTTTTTGAGTGAAAGGGTTTTGGGTTTTTGAATGTCAGTCATGTTTCCAGAGTCTCTTTATTTATAGTCGTTCGTTTTTAAAGAGCCTAAGAAGAGGACCAATCCTCTCCTCAAACTTAGTCTTTATGCCTTTGCTGCGGAGTCTTGGTCAAACCAATGTGCTCGTGCAGCCATAATCGTTTCGTCAATTTGATCGCGCTTTAAGCCCGATGCAGGAATTAATTCTACAAACTCATCATGCGATAGATCGGCGATATCGTCCAGGGTTTTCAATCCTTTCTCGCCTAATGCTACGATATGTTCGTCTTTCAGGTGCGGCAATTCGAATACCGCCGCCTCGATTCCCAGGGTCTGCGCAGCATCTTTTAGCTTCTGCTGCAGGCTCTCAAGGTAAGTCCGAGCGCGTTGACGCAGTTCTTCCGCCACATCGGCATCAAAACCTTCAATGCCAGAGAGATCTTCTACCGGAACATACGCTACTTCTTCGACCGACGTGAAGCCTTCAGCAACCAGCAAGTGCGCAATCACATCTTCTACATCGAGTGCTTTAATAAAGAGCTCAGACAGGTTGTTAAACTCTTCGGTGCGACGTTTCGATTCTGTTTCTTCCGTGAGGACGTCAATGTTCCAACCGGCGAGTTGCGATGCAAGACGTACGTTCTGGCCGCGGCGTCCGATCGCTAGGCTGAGTTGCTCGTCTGGTACCACCACTTCGATACGGCGTTTATCTTCGTCGATTACGACTTTCGCCACTTCGGCAGGCGCCAGCGCATTTACGATAAAGGTCGCAGGATCTGCGGAATATTGGATAATGTCGATTTTCTCGCCTTGAAGTTCAGCGATCACCGCCTGTACCCGCGCACCGCGAACACCCACGCATGAACCCACTGGATCAATGCCTGGATCGTGTGAGAATACCGCGATTTTCGCGCGTGAGCCAGGCTCGCGTGCTACCGATTTCACTTCGATAATGCCATCATAAATTTCGGGCACTTCTTGCGCGAACAATTTCGCCATAAATTCCGGTGCTGTACGGGACAGGAAAATCTGATGGCCTTTGGTCTCGCGACGCACATCTTTCAAATACGCACGGACGCGGTCATTCACTTTAAAGTTTTCACCACGGATTTGGTTATCGCGTGTAATAACGGCTTCGGTCGAATGCCCAAGCCCTACGATCACGTTGCCGAAATCCACCCGCTTCACAATACCATTCATGATCTCACCGACGCGGTTTTTGTATTCGTCGAATTGACGCTCACGCTCAGCATCACGTACTTTTTGAATAATGACTTGCTTCGCGGTTTGTGCAGCAACGCGACCCAAATCGATCGGAGGCAGGGGCTCAGAAATAACACCACCAATTTCGATATCGGCGTTTTTCTGACGCGCTTCGCTCAAGCTGATTTTTGTAAAGCGTTTTTCTTCATCGAGCGCTTCAGGATCATTATCTGCAACTACTTCCATATCGCGGAACAGCTTCACACCCGTGCCGTCGATTTTCGCACGGATCGTATGTTCATAACCGTATTTCTTACGAGCAGCGATTTCAATCGCATTCTCCATCGCCTGGATCACAGCCTCGCGCGGCACATCTTTCTCGCGGGCAACCGCATCAGCTACTTGGATCAGCTCAGTAGTAAAGTTTACAGCCATGGACATCTCCTTAAAACAAGTTAATTAGGGTTGTTATATATTCCGACTTACTCTTATGAGTTCCCATCGGCGGGTATTTTCTTCGGCGCGGAAAGCGCCATCAATTCATTACTCATCACCAGTTTGGCCGATTCAATATCTGCATACGGAATACGGATTGTGGTGGCTTCGTCGAATTTGCCTGCGGGCGGTAATTCCAGCAGAACAGCCTCGTTTTCAGCTGTGCCTCTCAAGCGTCCTTTAAACTTCCGTTGGCCTTCAATCGCCACAGCAGTATTAATACGCGTTTCAAAGCCAGTAAAGCGGTCAAAATCTGTGAGCTTCACAAGCGGGCGGTCAATGCCCGGAGAGCTGACTTCAAGATCATACTCATCCGAAATTGGGTCTTCAACATCGAGGATCGCCGAAACCGCATGGCTCACATCTGCGCAATTTTCCACCGTGACCGGCGTGCCATCTTGGCGTTCAATCATGATCTGCAGGGTTTTACGCTGGCCTCCGCCCGTATAACGCACGCGGACAATCTCATGTCCAGTACTTTGTATGGCCGGGGTAATAATACCGCTAATACGTGCTTCTATCGGTGTTTGCATCATAAATCTATGCTGGTCTTAAAACCAAATAAAAAAGGCGGGCTAGAGCCCACCTTTTGATATATTTCTCAGGTTGAGGGAAATGTATCATAAAATAAGCAAAGACGCAAGCCCATAAAAGCACGATTTTACAACATACTTTAAAGTATGAGCTAAAATATGAGGACTAGGGCTTGACAACCAGGATGCAATATCCTATAAACGCCGCTCCTATTTCACGCAAATTGTCGTTGCGTAGGCGGAATTGCCCTTAAAAACCAGGGATTTCTGGAAAGATTTTGGATAAAATTTGAGGCGAATATGAAGATTATTAACTCACTGAAAACCGCAAAATTGCGCGATAAGAACTGCCGTATCGTTCGCCGCAAAGGTCGCGTATATATCATTAACAAGAAAAACCCTCGCTATAAAGCACGCCAGGGTTGATATTCTTGCGTCAAAGAGACAGCATATAAAAGGCGGCCAAGCGGTCGCCTTTCTTATTTCTAGGGTTAAGCCATGATGGTTCCTCCTGTTAAAACGAAATTAGTCGGTATCCTCAACATCACCCCGGATTCCTTTTCGGATGGAGGAGACTTCCTTGACGCCGCTAAAGCCTTAAAGCATGGCAAGGAGTTGATCGAGGAGGGGGCTGCTGTGTTGGATATCGGCGCAGAATCCACCCGGCCAGGGGCGATTCCCCTAACTGGCGCTGAAGAATGGGAGCGGCTTGATGCCGTGCTGCCCAACCTTATCCTTATGGCGAAGGCGGCAGGAGTGGGGGTAAGTGTGGATACGTATCACCCTGAAACAGCGCAAAAAGCGATCGCCCTTGGCGTGGATTGGATCAATGATGTCTCCGGTTTTTCAAATCCCTTGATGATCGAGGCCGTGAAGGACGCCAAAGTCCAGCTTGTTGTCATGCATAATTTGGGCGTTCCTGCCGATAAAAACCGTACACTTCCCGAAGGCTGCAATCCGGTGGCGGAGGTGTATCAATGGGCGGAAGCGAAATTCGCAGCGTTGCAAGCCAAAGGCATAAGCCGTAATCGTCTCATTTTTGATCCCGGTTTAGGGTTTGGAAAAACGGCGGAGCAATCACTGGCGCTGGTTAAAGGGATTGCGGCATTTCGTGAGCTCAATGTTCCTTTGTTTGTCGGGCATTCTCGGAAATCATTCCTTTCACGGGTAGGTGCGGATCGGGAAGAGGCAACAAAGATAACCTCGAGTGAACTTGCAGCTAAAGGCGTCGATTACCTAAGAGTGCATGATATCAAAGGAAATAGGGGCGCCATAAAAGCCTGAATTCGCCACAGAGAAATTTCGTTTGCCTCTGATCCTCGAGCCGCTTATCATCCCGGAATAGATCGGTATCTGGAGGGATACGACGCATGCCAGATAAGCCTAGGCCACCAGGACATCACGCCAAACCTGAAGAACGCATCGCCATTGCACTGGGTTATGAGCGCGATAGCGATCCTGCGCCGCATGTCGTAGCAACGGGTAAAGGCTATATCGCGGAGCAGATTTTAGCCATTGCTCGCGAGCAGGGGATTGAAGTCCATGAGAACCGCGAACTGGCGGAGATACTGTCGGTGCTCGACGTGGATACTATGATTCCGGTCGAGGCCTATGCGGCGGTCGCAGAAATTCTGGCATATGTCTATCGGACCAATGCCCAGTATAAAAAGCACGATAAAAGAGAGGGGTTGTGATCGTAGAAACATCCGGTTCACAGGTGGTTGAAGAACTATTCCTGCGCGTGTGGGATATCGTTAAACGTGAAAAAACAGCGTTTGAGCAAGGGGAAATCGTGGATCTGACCATTCTTGAATCTCTTACTCAGGATTTATGCAAAGCCATCTCCTCCTTGTCTTTGGAAGAAGGAGCGATGTATCAAGAAGAGCTTGAGCATCTGATTGGGGATTTAACGCAGCTCTCTTTTGCACTCCAAACCAAACGTGATGAAGTGAAAGCAAAATTGAATCTACTGAACCAACAATCCCGTGGGCATCAGGCCTATCATGTGCAAGGGACAAAACATCGCATAGACGATACAGGGGAGAAGTAAAGCATGGGAATGGGGGAATTATTCCAGGCGCTGTTGTCGCTTATATTTGTATTGGGGTTGATTGGTATCGCCGCGGTGCTTGCCAAGAAATATGGGCTCGATGGGATGGGCCTACGAAAAACAATGGGGAGTAAACGGCGCCTGAGCATTGAGGAAATCCGTATGCTTGATCCAAAACGCAAACTTGTGCTGATACGGCGCGATAATGTGGAGCATTTGTTGCTGGTGGGGGGGGAACGTCCCGTGATTATTGAATCGGGGATAGCTTGCAGTGTTGTGTCATCAGAAACTGTTCCGCTTCGAGTAGAGGAGGTACAAAGCGATGGTCAATAACCGTTTCCTTTCATGGGGAGTGTTTCTATTGTTCCTGGCAGTGCCACAGTGGGTCAATGCACAGGAGATTAATATTAACCTCGGCGAAGGCGGAGGGACAGGTACGTCGCGCATTGTCCAGCTGGTTGCGCTGATTACCGTATTGAGCCTTGCACCCTCAATATTGGTGATGGTGACGTCTTTCACCCGGATAATTATCGTGCTTTCTTTCTTACGAAGTGCGATGGGTTTGCAGCAAACGCCGCCAAACCCGGTTCTGATCAGTCTCGCGTTATTCCTCACGCTTTTTATTATGATGCCAGCCATGGAAAAATCCTATGCTGACGGGATTAAGCCATTGATGGAGGGAAAGATCACCGAGGAACAGGCGCTCGCACCGACTGTCCAGCCTTTTAAAGATTTTATGCTAAAACAAGTGCGCGAAAAGGATTTGGCACTGTTTATCGAACTTTCTGGCGAGAAAAAACCTGAGAAGCCAGAAGAAGTGAGCATCAAAACCCTGATTCCGGCATTTATGATCAGTGAATTGCGCCGCGCGTTTGAGATCGGATTTCTTGTCTTTATTCCCTTCCTTATCATTGATATGATGGTAGCATCTACGTTGATGGCAATGGGTATGATGATGCTCCCGCCGGTCGTGATTTCCTTGCCGTTCAAGCTCATTTTCTTTGTGTTGATTGATGGGTGGAATATGATTGTGGGATCGCTGGTAAAGAGCTTCGGATAACAAGATTAACCACTTCTAAAGAAATATCTTCATACAATGTCAGCATAGGGCAGGTAAAAGGTTAGGATATGGTCGGAGGAAAACTGATAGCTGTTTCTGCAAGTCGTAAGAACGACGCGGTTGTCGCAATACGGCAGAATAACGGTGAACAGGATATTGAAATACAGGGGCTTAATACAGGAGCGGAAAAGCTTTTAGGCTACCAGAATGGGGAACTGCGCGGCCAATCCCTATTTTCCATTCTTCCGCCTGACGTAACCGAGGATCTGGAGAGTTATCTCGATTATGAAGAGGCGGGAAATGATATTTACGCAATCCTCGGGAAGATGAGAAATTTCAAAATATTGACCAAACCTGGAATGGCGCTTCCGTTGGTCGTGAAGGTGTTTCCGATTGCTTCTCAAGATTCTAAGAACCCCTCGTTTGAACTGCTGCTTCGCGATCGAACGCGCAAGGTATTTTATGACGAAGTCAAAGATACGTTAGAAGCCAATATTGATGAAAACATAAGACTTTCCGCTGCTCCTGCGCTGGAGAAAATCCTAGGCCTAACGGTCAATCATATCCACAAACTCCATACGATGGAATCAAGTGTGGTGGTGGTGATGATTGATAACCCTAAAGCCGTTCTGCCAGAGGAATTATTGCTTCGCAATGAGCTTATTACGGCAATCGGTCAACGTTGTATTGAATCGTGCCGGACGGACGATGCACTGGTCTATTTAGGCCAGGGGCGTTTTGGTGTCGTGTTATTTGAGTGTCCGAGGGACAGTGCTAAAACGGTCGCGAATCGTATTTGTGTGAGTATGGCCAAGGCACCGTTCCTGTTGACCGGGCGTAAGCAAGTAGGATTGACAGTGAGCGTAAGTTATGAAGAAATCCTGGAAGCAAGCGCTCCGGCATCGCTCATCCAACGCTGTAACCGGGTGCTGGACTTACATCTCGAAGATGGTGGTAACCGCGTCTATAATCCTGAATACTAATCCTGTCGACATAGGCTGCGAGCAGTAGTAGGGATAGATAATGGATATTATCGAGATTAATCATTGCAACGTTTATCTTTCCAAAAAGATCCTTTCGGATTTCTCTTTGCATGTTGGGCGTTTTGAACATACTGCCATTCTTGGCCCAAACGGTTCAGGAAAATCCACCTTCATCCGCCTGCTAACGAAAGAACTTTATCCCTCGTGTTATGAAGGGGAGAAACCTGAAATCAAAATCCTAGGGCGAGACGATTGGAGCATGTTCGATCTTCGCCGCGCAATTTCTTTGATTTCACCAAAATTTTCGGAAAATCTTTTGGGTGCTGCTCCGCTAAGCATTTTCGATGCGGTGGCATCTTCGTTCTTTGGGACGTACGGTTTTTATGGTGATGATGCTGTGACAAAAAAAGAACGCGCAATGACGCAGAGTGTGTTAGAGAAACTGCAGCTTGAGGGAATGCAGGACCGTTCCATTAATGAGCTCTCGACGGGGCAATTGCGTAAAGTTTTGATTGCCCGCGCGATGGTGCTAACACCGCAGTTGGTGCTGCTTGATGAGCCGACATCCGGGCTCGATATTTCTGCCCAATATGAGTTTCTGCAGTTTTTAAAACGAATTATTCCCGATACGACCGTCCTGCTCGTGACCCATCATCTGGAAGAAATTATTCCTGAAATCAAAAAAGTATTGCTGATTAAAGACGGAAAAATAATGAAGTTTGGGAAAAAAGAAGACGTGCTGACGGAACAAAATCTTTCCGCGTTATTTGATGCGAATATTGGATTGTCGATTTCTTCAGAAGGTATTTATTCCATGCGCAGGCTATGACGATACGCCTCTGCCAACCGGCAAAATTCTTCCACGGTTAATGCTTCAGGACGTTTCTCCGGTGCGATAGCGGCCGCGGCCAGCAGTTGCTCAGGATCAGGAACCCGTTGTTTTAAGCTCGCCCGCAGCATTTTTCTGCGTTGGTTAAAGGTCATCTCGCAAACGGTTTCCAAGCATTCATATTCTGCCACCAAACGTTTTGTGCGTGGCGTTAAATGCACCACGGTTGAGGTAATTTTCGGCGGCGGCACAAAGGCCTGAGGGGAAATATCAAAACAGCGTCTTGTGTCGCATAACCACTGGCACATCACGGAAAGCCGTCCATACGCCTTCGTGCTGGGATGGGCGGTGATGCGATCGGCAACTTCCTTCTGGAACATCAGCACAAAATGGTCAAAGAGTTCAATTTTCTCCAGCCACTTAAACAGTAATACCGTGCCAATGTTATAAGGAAGATTCGAGACAATCGTCGCCTTCTCTCCCTTTTCAATCAACGAGCTTTCGTCAATCGTCAGGGCATCCGCTTCGATAATCTGTAAACGTCCGTCTGCGATAGATGCAAGCGCATTTAACGCTTCAAGGCAGCGCGGGTCACGCTCTACCGCGATGATGCGCGTAGCGCCTGCACGTAAGAGTGAGCGGGTTAGCCCGCCAGGGCCTGGGCCGATTTCGATCACGGTCGTGTTGGTTAAATTTCCTGCTTCGCGCGCGATACGGTCAGTGAGGTTTTGATCAAAGAGGAAATTTTGGCCAAGCTTCTTTTCAGGAGCAATCTTATAATGCTCAATGATTTTCCTGAGCGGAGGAAGGCTATCCAGGCGGGATACAAGAGAGGAATGATGATCCATTAGCTGCGTATTTCTACAAATGCATTCCGACGCAAATCGCGTAAATAGCGCCGCGCTTTAACCGAAACTTTCTGTTCAATCAAACGTTCACGTACCTCTTGGCGCTCAGGCAGTTGGGCTTTGAGTGCAGAAGGAATCTCTTTTTCGCAAACCATAAAAAGATGCAGCCCCATGGACGTTTGGATCACCGGGCTTGGGCGGTTGACGTCGAGATCGCGCACTACCGCACGAACTTCCGGATGGAGTTCTTTAATCACGCTGGTGATGGTATCTGTTTTTGCACCTCCTTTTACGCGAGGAGCAAGGGATTCTACCACGCCACAATCGGTCATCTGTCCACGGATATTCTGAAGCGATTCACGGGTTTTTTCGATTCTCGCGCGGTCCGCTTTATCGGAAGCAAATGGAACAAAAATTTGTTTCATCGTTACTTTGATATTTTCTTTGGCTTGTGTGCCATCATCTGACGAGGTTTTACGTTCATGCACTTTGACAATCGCGTAGCCATTTGGAGTGGAAATCGGGTCACTGATGCCCCCCTCGGCAATACCTGCAACACCAGCACGGAGTTCAGTAGAAAGTTGACGGGTTTCCACCCATCCAATTTTTCCGCCATCGGCAGCGGTGCTGCTGCGTGAGAATTGGCGCGCAAGGGATTCAAACGATGCACCGTTCTTCAATTGCTGTGAGAGGCTAATAGCCGCTTCGCGTACCGCTGTAGGGGAAGCATCTTCAATAGGCAGAAGAATTTCTGAAATGAACACGCGCTCCGACGTATTTTGTGTAAGGAGATGCTGTAGTTCTTGGTCGATCTCTGATTCGCTTACGGTCACTTGCGGACGGACTTTGCGGGCAAGCACTTTATTCCACGCGATTTGTGCCTTTAATTGTTCGGTAAACGAATCTTTAGGTACGTTCCTGGCTTGCAAAAAGGAAGGAAAACTTCCCGCAGGTAATCCGTTTTGTTTTTCTAACGAGCCCATTGCGTACTCGACATCTTTATCGGTAACTTGTAGCCCCAGGCGATTTGCTTCTTGTGTATAAAGCTTTTCATCCACCATCACGCGAATGATTTGCGGGAGCAAGGTTTGGATATTTTTTTCCGATGAAGCGCCTCCCGATGCGGCCAAAGCCATACGAAGACGTTGCTCGACATCGCGTTTTGAGATTACTTCATCATCCACGATGGCAGCAATCGCATAGCCAGCCTCGGCATGGGCAAGTGGTAGGCATAGTGCGCTTAAGCACCCTGCAAGTAATATGAAGCTTACAATACGTTTCATCATGGCAATACTTTTAATGTAGGTTTTTGAGTGATACTTGGAACGTCACAGAAGTCGAAGGTTCCACATCCCGGTCACGGGTAAATATACGATACCAAGAGAGGGTGTAATCCACGCAATCTCCAGTATAAATCAGGTCTGTGCCCGTATCAATCCATCCCCCATCATCGGTGAGATCACGGCGGCCGGTCGCACGGACTTGCCAAAGTTGGGAAAGTCTGACGCCAACAGCACTTGAAATCTCTTCCCTTTTAGGCTCAACCCCTTCTGCATCCAGCATGAGATAATCGGCACTGATGGCAATCGGGTCGTAGTTAATATTACTAAATATTTCGTGACGATTCACCTGGAAATCTTGCTCGTCTAACCGAAAGCGGTAACCGATCATAAACGGCGATCCAATATCAAAGCTTGCACGTCCGACGTAATCTGAGAAATTATCCGACATCCCCGTACGTTCAGAAAAGTTGCTGTCTTCTCGTGTACGGTAGTTCTGACCAAAAAGGGTGTTGAGGTTATAGCCGCTGTCCGTATGGAACCCGGTGCGTAACCCATAGTTCACCCGCGGGCCACCCTCTACCCGGTCAAGCCCGGTAAAGTGGTTTGGAGAAAAGAGGTTCTCATCGGAAATTTCGACATTCTGGCTATCTTCGTTCGGTATTTTATTCGGATTTCCGCCGTAAGGGCTTAAGATAGCATTCGCGACAGGCTGCATGGTAATACGATAACCCTCGGAGCGGCGAATCAGCGGATAGGACCAATCAAACTCCATCTGTGGTATTGCCCGGCCGGTATTGCCGTCATAGGCCTCGCTAGAGGGATCTACGACCACATTCTCAACCGAATATATATCCCCACGCAAAGTGGTTTTGGTTTCAAAGACATGTCCTCCATCGGAGATGAACGGCGTTGCCCATCCGCCAGTAACTGAAAGACGACGGCTTTCCGTGCCCTCATTGCGGGTCAGTGCCATCACGTTACCATCGGTAAAGAACCGCGCGCCGCTTTCAGATGCGGGAAATTCATAATGCGTAGAAACAAGTGGCAGCACTAGCGGAGTGGTATCAGGGTCATCCTCAGCATGTAATCCTTGGAAGGACAGCGCTTCCGCTACGATATAATTCCGGCGGACAAGTTTCTGCCCATAAAGGCGGGTAGTGAGATCATCCTCATCCCCAAATTCGTAACGACGAAGATACGTATCATCCGAAGAGCGTTTGCCCTCGAATCCCCATTCCACGCCTTGATCGTAATTAAACTGACCCCAGCCCTCGATATGTCCGCGTACATCGCGTCCTTCCTCGCGCACGCCCTGCTCATTGACGGCATAAGGATTGGTAAGACTGCCTAACAATTCATAACGTCCATGTTCGGTCGCATGGCGGAATTGGCTGGTGAGGATTGGTCCTTCATCGGTAGTAAAAATGGGAGCGATTGTAGCATCCGCTTCTTGTGCAATATTCCAGTAATACGGAAGGCGAACCCGTGTGCCTAAAGTGGAACTTGTTCCGTAGGTGGGAGTCAAGAATCCGCTTTTGCGATCAGCACCCGGAGTAGGATGTGAGAAATAGGGAGTGTAGAGCACCGGTACGTCATAAAGTTCAAAGCGCGCATGTTTGTAGGTAACGGTTTGTTCCGCTTCATCCAGCCGTACATTCTTTGCGCGTATCCGCCATACAGGCGCATGCGCATTGCCTTCATCGTCACATTCTTTACAGGGTGTATAGGAGGCTTCTTCGAGCTTAAATACATCTTCATTGAGGCGCTCGCCGATAGAAGCTTGCATCTTCGAACCGTCGACAAAACGGGCACTTAAACTGTTGATTACGCCTCGCTTCATCTGGTCAGTGAGCTCTACGCGGTCAGAGAAAAACGTATCCCCTGTGGATTCGACAAGCTTTACATTTCCTTCCGCAATTACGCGGTCTTCTTCGGCATAATAGGTGACTTGGTCAGCGTATAATGTCCGTCCTTCTTGGGTGACTTCAACATCGCCAACCGCAGTCGCAATGCGGCTAGCGTTATTATAATTTAAAGATTGTGCTTTGATATGCGCAGGCCCGGTAACTTTCTGTACCTTTGCACCAGCACTCAATGCCAGGCCCGGCAAGGTGCAATACAAAAGGAGAATGAAATAGGGCACATACGTGCGTTTCATGAGAGTATACTTTGCTAAGTTTTTGCCTTGGTTTGTCTATCGCAGTAGTATGCAATACCGAGACTATACTCACAGTGGTGTAGTTTTTCCAGTATTTCCTTCAATTCTAACCATCTTCAATATGAAGCATCACGGCCACCCCAATCACGAGGCTCACGATGACGGGTACCCATGCTGCGAGCGCAACAGGAATTGTGCCGGATTCTCCTAACGCGGAGACAAGCCCTTTCATATAGTAAATCAGGAAGCCAATCATAATTCCCATGACCATCATGAGTCCCGCTTTTCCCTGACGTGGTGGGCGTAGTGAAACGGATGCGGCGATAATCACCATCGTGCAAAAGAGGAATGGACTGACCAAAATTGCATGCCAGTGCAGACGATGTCGTAATGCCGAGAAGCCCGTATCCTGGAGAGTTTGGATAAAGCCTGGCAGTTCCCAGAAGGAGATGGTTTCGGGCGAAGCAAAACTGTCTTGCAGCTGTTCTTGGACAATAGATGTCGGGAGTTCAGCGGTTTCTTTGCGTTCGGCGGTCGTATCCGGTGCCGTATAAATCGCCTTCTCCAAATGCCACGCACCGGCTTTTAGCCTTGCGCGCTCTGCATCAATCCGATGAGTAAAATGGTTCTTGGTGCTAAAGAGGAACATAACATCGCTCAGTTCCGAGCTATCGTGTGACACATGCAATGCATGGATTACCAAGCGTTCGCCGGTGTCGTGGTTGCTTTCTCGGAGCCATATGCCGGTTGAGGAAACGGCGAGCGTATTTTCTTGTCCGCGAAGAAAGCGGTTCTCTAAGCGTTCAAATCGCGAGAACACGGCAGCAGAAAGCGGGTTAAAAATCGTCATCACGAGAATCCCAAGCAAGAAGGCACTTATCAATGCCGGTGCCAAAAATTGCCATGCCGAAACACCCGATGCCCGTGCGATGATAAGTTCATTGGTTTGGGTAAGGCGCGTAAAAGCAAGGATGCCTCCAAACAACACGCCAAAGGGCAGGATTTCCTGTATCACCCGAGGAAGCCTCAGCAACGCCATTTCGATGACCACGGTAAACGGCACGTCTTTTCCAGAGGATCGCCGGATCAGTTCCACCACATCCGTCAGGATAATAAGCGCAACGATAACGCCCACCGCCAAGCCTACCTTCAAAAGAAAGTGACGTCCGATATAAAACGAAAGAGTAAAAGGTATGCGCATGCGTTTCTTAAGCCTTCAATCGAGACATCAACGCCCGTGAATTGGGCCATAACACATAAAGACTTCCTCCAATTGGCAGAAGCAATACGATATAGAGTAACGGTATCACCATGGGATATTTTGCAATCAGATTCACAAGCCCAATCGTGCCCGTGACCAGTAGGATAGAGATGCCGACTGCACTTAAAATTCTTCGCCATTGTCCTCTTCGATTAAATTGGCCAGAAAGGAGGAAGGCCAGTGCAATTAGGGGCAATGCGATGGTGTAAAGCGGCCATGTCAGGCGTTGATGACCTTCTGCGCGCAATTTGCTTTTGAATGCGTCGGGGAGATTGCTATCGGGCGAGAAGAGTTCATTGATATAACGCTCTTGCGGTTCCCGCCAACGATTTACTTCAGCACTGCCTGCATAGAGGCTGATATCGAGCGTGTATTGATCGAAATACAGGAGCGATAATTGTCCATTGCTACGGCCGATTTCTTGACGGTTTCCGTTGATGAGATCAAACCGTGGACCACTTGGCGTTTGGACCAGCCGACCTTCTTCCGCCATCATCGTGACAGGGTTACTCGGGTCTCTGCCATCATGCACAAGAATTCCGCGCACCATGCCGTTTTCGCCGCGCTCATCAATATACACAGAAAGCCCTTTGACCGGTGAATTAAACACCCCTTCTTCCAACAACACGGAGGCATAATTATTTCGAATGTAGGATTGGGTATCCTTAAATGCGCGGTAAGAGGTGGGCAGCAAGTAAAGTGCGATGCTATAGGTAAACAGCATGATTCCAAATGCGACGATCAGCGCCGGTTTGGCTAAAGCAAGACGGCTTAAACCTGCACCGTTTAAAACGATCAGCTCGCTCTCATTAATCAGCTTGTTGTAGGTAAACAGCACACCACAAAAAAGAGCAACAGGAAGAATCAACAGAAGGAGCGAGGGAAGCGTCAGGAAAGAAATATAGAGGAAATCCAAGAACCCCACGCCTCTGTTAACGATAAGGGCAAGGAAAGAAAGCGAGCGGATCAGCCATATAATGCCCGTTAAGGTGACCGTAATCACAATCGTGGGGCCCAGGAGGTTGCGGATGATGTAGCGAGTATAACAATTCATTCTATAGTCATTTCACTTTTAAATTTCCCATGGCTGCAAATGCCCTTTATGCTGCTCCGCTGCGGTGCTTTCAAAACGACACTTTCGCTTCATGGGAAATTTAAATTGAAACGACTATATCTTTTGAACCTAAGTCATTTATTCCATGTGATGGCCGCCATTGACCGAAAGTGTTTCCCCGGTGATAAAACCCGCATCCTCTGCGACCAAGAACAACACACATCGGGCGACTTCTTCAGGCTCACCTAAGCGGCCCACCGGAATCTGTGCGATAATTTTACCTAACACCGTTTTTTCTACTGCTGCAACCATTTCCGTATTGATATAGCCCGGAGCAATGGTATTGACCGTGATATTACGTGACGCGGTTTCTCGTGCCAATGCTTTCGTGAAGCCGATCACGCCCGCTTTTGCGGCAGAATAATTGGTTTGTCCGAATTGTCCGGCCTGCGCATTAATCGAGCTGATATTTACAATCCGTCCAAAATGGCCAGCACGCATACCATCAATGACCGTCCTGCACATGTTAAAGCAAGAGGTAAGGTTGGTATGAATTACCATATCCCAATCATTTGAAGAGAGTTTATGAAGTGTTGCGTCTCTGGTAATGCCGGCATTATTGACAAGGATTTCCACGGCTCCGCCGAGATCCGCAGCGACTGTTTGTATGCCTGTTGAGCATTCCTCGTAAGAACTGACATCCCATTTATACGTGGGTATTCCCGTCTTTGCCTCAAAAGCTTTTGCTACTTTATCATTCTGTGCGTAATTGGCTGCGACGTTATAGCCCGCTTTATGTAAGGCAATCGAAATGGCGGCCCCAATTCCTCGCGTCCCTCCGGTAACTACGGCAATTTTACCCTTACCACTTTTCGCCCCCATATACACCTCCTAGTAGTGTTATAAAATTTAGTACAATGAAAAGTTTCTATTCCTTTTCCACGCAAAGTGCAACCCCCATCCCGCCACCAACACAAAGCGTTGCCACGGCCTTCTTGGCATTGCGGTTCTGCATTTCATGGAGCAATGTTACGAGAATCCGCGCGCCGGATGCACCAATCGGATGGCCAAGTGCAATTGCACCGCCATTCACGTTCACATTATCCGTATTCCATCCAAGCTCACGATTCACCGCAATCGCTTGTGCAGCAAAGGCTTCATTCGCTTCAATCAGATCAAGGTCTTTGACAGTCCAGCCCGCGTGTGCCAATGCTTTTTGTACTGCTTGTATCGGGCCAATGCCCATGATTTCTGGAGCGACGCCCGCATGCGCCCATGACGCAATACGCGCAAGCGGATTAAGCCCACGCTTCTCTGCTTGCTCACGCGACATCAGCATGAGCATCGCTGCGCCATCATTAATACCGGAGGCATTTCCGGCGGTCACGGTTCCTTCTTTGTTAAAGGCGGGACGTAAGCTCGCAAGCGAGGCCAGGGTCGTGCCATGCCGCGGGAATTCATCCGTATCGACAATCACATCGCCTTTTTTATTTGGCACCGTTATAGGGGCAATTTCTTCTTTGAATTTTCCTGCCTTTTGTGCGGCTTCTGCTTTGTTTTGCGAAGTACAGGCAAGTGTATCCTGATCTTCTCGGGAAATGTTATATTTTTTCGCGACATTTTCTGCCGTGATTCCCATATGGTAATCGTTAAACACATCCCACAGGCCATCAATGATCATCGTGTCTTCGAGCGTCCCATTGCCCATTTTCACACCACCGCGCATATGGATTGCGTGAGGCGACTGGCTCATGCTTTCTTGTCCGCCGGCAATCACAATCTGGCTGCTTCCGGTGGCAATGGCTTGATAGCCGAGTGCAACAGAACGAAGGCCAGAGCCACAGACTTGATTGATGATCCAGGCTGGCGTTTCAACAGGTATTCCTGCTTTGAGCGATGCCTGACGTGCAGGGTTTTGGCCACAGCGTGCGGTCAAAACTTGTCCCAAAATTACTTCAGAAATGTCTTTGCCGGGAACGCCAGTTTTCTCAAGTAATGCTTTAATAACCGAAGCGCCGAGTGCGCTTGCAGGAAGGCCACTGAGGCTTCCATTAAGATTTCCAATCGGGCTGCGGAGTGCTCCAACAATGACGACATCTTGTGCTGGCATTGGTATCCTCTAGATCACGGGGTTATAAGAATTTTACAAGACGCCTACCATAGGGGAAAGGCAGTGGCTTGGCAAGGGGAGAGGAATGTTATGCTCTACGCCATCACAGCACAATGTTGCTCGACAAGTTTAAGCACTTTCTGATCGGCGCCCGATAAGGGAAGTTCTCTCAACGATTTCAGCGTTTCCCATTGTCCTTCGCGCGGATTGGAGGTGCCCTTAAACGGAGCCACATACACATCCGCTTCGAGACGGAAATGGCTGTAAGTTTGTGTCACCGTGCCTTGTCTTTGGGAAAGGGAAATAATCTTATTGCCAAATTGCAGAACTTTTTTTCCTTTATCCTGCTCCACGAAGCCGTAAAGTCCCTGCAAGAATCGGGTGGTGCGGGCTTTCACGAAATACTGGTTGCCGCGCACCAGCACAATAATATCCTTATGTCGCACCGGCACAATTTTTTTCTGCTTAGGGGCAGGGTAGGCGGTAGAGTTCAATTTCCCTTCGCAGACATCCATCAATGGGCAGAGCATGCAAAGCGGGTTAGTTTTTGTGCACACCATGGAGCCAATATCCATCATCGCTTGGTTATATTCAAACGGATGATCGGAATCGAGTAACGTAAATGCGGCTTCCCATAAATCTTTTTCGCGAGGAGCGGTCAGCGCAAATACGCGGGAGACAATTCGCTTAACGTTTGCTTCCATGACAGGCACAGGAGTGTAATAGGCAAATGCCGCAACGGCATGGGCAGTGTTCCGGCCAATCCCCGGAAGTGCTTGTAATGCTTCTACGGTAGTGGGTAACGCAGGAGCAGTGGCAATTGCGGCGCGATGAAGGTTGATTGCGCGGGTATAATAGCCCAAGCCTTCCCAATATTTCAGCACCTCTTCTTGTGGTGCGCGTGCAAGTGATTCAAGGGTGGGGAAGCGCTGTAAGAACGGGAAATAAAAACGATCCAGCACGGTGGCAACTTGTGTTTGCTGCAGCATCACTTCGCTTAAATAAATTGCATAAGGATCGCGCGTCAGGCGCCAGGGCAGGTGATGCCGGCCATTGGTCAGATACCAGCTCTGTATTGCATGATGCATTTGCTGTAGTTGGTGAGAAGTACGTTCCATGGCAATGTTACGTAAAGAGTTCTTGAATCGTCACCAGCATATCATCTGCCGATAAAATAATCAGCGAAATAATGACAAAACCGAGCGCACCTATACACATACCCGCTTTAACTGCCAATCCATCGCGCTCAATCATCCCAAGTGCCATGATGAGTATGCCGATGCTGGGGATGGTGTTGGTAAAGGGAATCGGAATTGCTATTAAAAGCGCGCATACGATCCCCATAATCGCAATGGCTTTCTTGCCTGCGGGTGAGGTCATGTAAAAGAAGCGGGGCCTGGAGATATATTCGAACTTCTTCAAGTAAGGAAGCAGTGCCTGAGACAGCGTTACCAATGTCCTGCGCGCAAACGTTTTGCGTGCGATCCATGCTGGGATCCAAGGAGAGGTTCTGCCAACAAAAATTTGTCCAAACAAGAGGCATAACGGGATGGAAAGAAGTGTTGCAATGCCTTGCGCAGGGATTGGTAATGCAGGAAGTGCAGCAAACAGGATGATCAGGAACCCAAACCCACTATGGCTAAAATGCGTGACCAAGGTTCCCACTGCAATGCGGTCTTCGGGATAGTGGGAGAGGATGGATTCAAATACCGTGGAGATACGTGCTTGTGGAATCGCAGTCGTCTTGTCGGCGTTTAGCGAGGGGGCATCGGAAGAATCCATGAAATACGCTATCGGCCAAAGTTTATAAGTTGGGCGATCGTAACACAAATGGAAGGGAGGATAAATAGGAGAAGTGGCAGACATAAAAAAAGAGAGGGAACGTTCCCTCTCTTTTTTAGAATTATTTTGGCAATTAGCCTAGGATATTAGTGCCGACATTAATAGTAGGACCGTTAGGGTTTGGAGGAGTAGTTTGGCCAGGTGCATTATTTTGACGGTTTGCAGGGCCTTGGCCAGTAACGTTGTTACTTGCAAGTGGGCCGGCTACTTGTTGTACCTGTTGTTTAATTGGAGCGCCTAAGCCATCTCCAATATCTGCATTTACTTTAATATTCAGGTCTTGGCTGCCAACATCGCCTTTGCCCTTGCCTTTACCTTTGCCGTCGCCGTCTTTTGCTTGCGATCCGCCATCGCCAGAACCTAAAGTGCCAACTTCTTTTTCTTTGGTTTTGTTACGGCCCATTAAATAAAGCATAGCAAAATACAAGGGGATTGTAAGTAATAATGTATACGGCGCTATAGCCGTTGCGAGAAGTCCTGCAACTGCAAGTCCGCCGATTTGAACACCGAATTTTACGGCACGATCAAAAAAAGGAGTCTCATTTTTGGCAGAAGCTTTTCGTTGAGAGGGGGCGCTAGCGCCAGATTTCTTAGCCGCAGCCGCCGCTTTCTTCTCGGCCGCTGCTTCGCGTTCTCCGGCTAAAAGCTCGGAATCCGCGGCAGTTTCTTGTGCTTCTGCTTGATCCGTATTACCAACGTCCCATCCTAAATCATCGTGCTGATCAGACATATAATCTACCGTATTTGCTTTATAATTGCTTTTAACGCAGCATAGGTCGCTGCAACGTAATTAAACTTTAATGTACAAGCATACTATCATAATCTGTTAAGTAAATCCAGGAAATTAAGTAAATGAAATGTAAGTTTTTGAAGGGGTGATATCCTACCCCGCCTGGCGGTAGGTAAGTGCTTCAGATATATGACGTTTTTTAACCTGTTCCGCACCCTCTAAATCCGCGACCGTCCTGGCCACCCGCAAGACCCGGTGATATCCTCGCATGGAAAGTTTTAAGGTTCCGACTGCCTGGTGCAATATAGCATTGCCTTCTTCGTCGGGTTTTGCAACTTCTATAAGAAGTTCCCCATCGGCTTCTGCATTGGTCAGAATCCGGAGCCCTCGGGACTTATAGCGTTCTTTTTGAATCATTCGCGCCTGTTTCACCCGGGAAGCAACATCCGCTGTGCCATCAATGGCTTTCCCCTGGCGTTCCATCCGCTCGAGCTCCAGTATATTCACCGCCGGGACTTCAATTCGAATATCCATCCGGTCGATCAAGGGGCCGGAAATGCGGGATTGGTAGTCCGTGCCGCAGGTGGGAACGCGCGAGCAGGAGCGGCCGGGATCGTCCATATAGCCACACCGGCAGGGGTTCATGGCCGCAATCAGTTGGAAACGGGCAGGGTAGGTGACGTGCGAATTCACGCGCGATACGGTCACTTTCCCGGTTTCCGTTGATTGGCGGAGTGAATCGAGCACATTGCGGTTAAATTCCGGTAATTCGTCGAGAAACAACACACCCCGATGGGCAAGGCTGATTTCGCCGGGCCGAGCTGTTTTCCCCCCTCCAACCATCGCAGGCATCGAACAGGAATGATGCGGATCCCGGAAGGGGCGGCGTTGCTCGAGTTTCCCTTCCACCAGCAACCCTGCAATGCTCGCAATCATGCTGGCTTCCAGCATTTCTTCTGGTTCCATCGGAGGAAGCAGGCCAGGAAGACGGGCGGCTAACATGGATTTCCCGGATCCTGGAGGCCCCACCATCAGAAGATTATGTCCACCTGCGGCGGCCACTTCGAGCGCACGTTTAGCGGTTTCTTGTCCCTTGATATCCCGAAGATCAGGATATTGAGTGGTATCTTCATAGGCACCTTGAAGCCCTGGGCGCGGGAGCACCACATTGCCGCGGAAGTGATTGACGAGCGTGAGTAGGGTATTGGGCGCAATAATCTTTAAGTCATCGCCCGCCCAGGCCGCTTCCGAGCCATTCATTTCGGGGCAAATGATCCCCCTTCCCTGTGAAAATGCATGCATAGCAGCAGGAAGAATACCCGCCACCCGGATAATCCTGCCATCGAGTGATAACTCACCAAGCGCGATATAGTCGTCAATATCAGCAGGGGAGACGACTTCCATGGTTACCAACAGTCCAAGCGTGATGGGAAGGTCATAATGGCTGCCTTCTTTTAAAATATCGGCAGGGGAGAGATTCACGGTAATCCGTTTAGGAGGAAGCGAAAGCCCCAGAGAATGGAGTGCTGCGCGGATGCGTTCTTTGGATTCAGCCACGGCTTTATCTGGCAGCCCCACAATGGTAAAGGCGGGTAGGCCCGATCCCATATGCACTTGAACTTCGACACTGGCCGTATCGACACCTTCGAACGCGACCGTTAAGATGCGTGCAACCATAATGTATCGGGCTGCTAGACCCGGCTCCCTTCAAGTTCTCTCTTTCGTTATGTAACGAGATTATGCAAGAAACGCAATTGGATTGTTTTTTTAGGTGAGTAAAAGCAGTTTCTTTACGAATAGCTCATAGTCTTTCTTTACAATGAGATAATTGGTTTTAACAACGAAAAGGTTCTGCCGTATGGCTATGGAACGGCTTTCGCACCGGAAAGGACATAGGAAAATACTGCGCAAAGCATCGTTTGCGATGCGGTTTAATGCGCTCATGCTTTTTGTGCTGCTGCATGTGTTCTTCTTTATTACGCTGGGTACGTCCTTGTATGTCTTCGTGCATATGGGGAAGGAATACCCCCAAGTCTGGTATCTTGTGATATTTTTAAGCGTTTTTGGGATATATACCTTATGGGCGATGGATCGGATACGCATCCTCATGCTAATTGGTGAATTCCAGACGATGCTCTGTGCTGGCGCTCTCTCGCTCCATGCCAAGTTTACGGTGATTGTGAATGAGCGGGGAACGGTGATTTATGGAGATCCACACTTTTACCGTATCTTCAAAAATCACATACGCCAAGGAGAGCAGCGGATTAATACTATTCTCTCGAAAGAAGGGTTGGATGCATCGGGCTTAAATGCGCTGCGAACGGTGATCCAGGACGGCATTCACCAGCAATTTGCCTTCACCCTCAAGACCAAAGAAGGGGAAGCCCCGCTGACAATCGTAGCCCAGGCGCTAGAGCGGCCTGAGGGCTATGTGGTACTACGGGGTTATCCGCGCGCAAAGAAATAAAGAGTAACTTAGCGCTTCACCTTCTGCGGTAAAAACGCCAGCGACAAAATCTTATACGCTAATTTCGCTGCTAAGAAGTCGCAAGCATGGAGATTTTCCTTCGGCGCGAGTTCATTCACATCCGCACCCACGATGGTGCAGACTTGAGATGCCGCGGTCAAGATTTCCATCACATCGTCCCAAAATACGCCACCTGGCTCCGGAGTGCCGGTTGCGGACATCACGCTGCCATCAAATCCATCCACGTCAAACGTCACATAGACTGGTTTGCCTTTGAGGTGCGATACGATCTCATCGATGTTCCAACGTTTCTTATCCTTACCCCAATAAATATGGATACGGTGACGGTTGGCTTCTAGGAACGGAATTTCGCTCGCGGAAATATTTCGAATACCACAAGAGACCAATGTGATGTGATCAAAATCCAAGCAACGACGAAGCGCTGCCGCGTGGGAATAATGTTCGCCATCATACCCATCACGTAAATCCGCATGCGCGTCAAAATGGAGCATCGTTAAGTTCGGATAGCGACGCGCGAATGGACGAATCGAGCCCGCTGTGATGGAATGCTCGCCACCGAAGGTCATCGGGAATTTGCCATCTTGCAATACGGCTTCGACTAAGCTATCGAGCTGGTCAACGGCATCTTTAATGACCGGCGCAATTTTAGGCTCGTTCAAAGTCGCAACACCGATTTCATGCACAGGCTCACACCATAATTGCTCATCGAAAAGTTCGACCTGGTGCGACGCTTCGATCATCGCGCGCGGTCCTGCAGCAGTGCCTCCACCATAGCTCACCGATGCCTCTAACCCAAAAGGAATGATTACCGCTTTGGCGTCGTTATAGGATACTTCCTTATCGATTCCTAAAAATCCGTCCGCAGAGGACATGCATTGATTGCTGAGTTTTGATATGGTCATAATGGGGCTCCTTTTACTTTAAATCGTTCAGTAAGATCATTAATCGCCAGATGTGCAGCGAGCACATCGCGCTGTTGCATCCAATGCGGCAAGTGTGACGGTACAGCTATATATCCTTCTTCGACAAGCGGACTTAAGCTGTATGCATCATCCGTCGTCAGTTTCCCTGCGTATAAAATATCCATTTCACGCAAATTGCCGCGATGGAGTGCTTGTTTTAAGAACGCTTCGATCTCAAACAAGCCCCGTAAATACACGACATCTTTCAAAAATACAATGCCGCCTTGTGGTGTGCCGCCACGGAAAATCCGCATCGAAGAATAATACGCTTCTTCTGTATCCTGCCCATGCTCTTTAAAGAAGCGGAAGAGATCAATCAGATCCGCACCGGCTAATGCTTTATCCACCGCAATGATGCGCAGCGCGATGCGTTTTAGACGCGTAATGTTGATTGAGTAATTGATATATTCTGCAAAGGTCGCAAGCCCTTCTTGGGTTGCGGTCGTGCGTGGCGCAGAATAGCCCAAGGAGCGCAGAATCGGCTGTGCACGGCCATTGATATAGGTGAGGGTGTGGATCGCCACTTCATGATGCAGCAATTGGTCCACATCCGCGTCAGAGAACCGTGCATCGGCGCGAATCTTTACATAATCGGGTCCAGCGCTCGCGCGGGCGGTGATGGTAGGATGGACGGAAAACGAAATCTTAAACGCAGCACTTCCGACCACATCATAGGCGCGATCGTGGAGGATCTCACAAAATTCTTCCGCTGAGTAGGGCAGCACTTCTTCCTGTTCTCCGATATTATACTGCTCTGCGATATTGAGGAAGTAAGATGCAATATCAAGATAGGAGCGATCGTAATGCGGTAACCGGTCACCAGGATGGCCATACAGCTCTTGCGAAAGCGCTGTGACAGCAGGTGTTCCTACCTGTTCTAATATCCGATACGCGGTGAGATAGCTTCGCGCATTTTCGCGAATAAAGACGATAGCCGGATGGGTTTCCTGTTCAAGTGGTGCGAGAAAATTCGCAAGTGCTGCGATTTTCTCGGCGTATTGTTTTTTAGGATACGTTACCTTCGGCAAGACAGGATTGCCCTTCTCCACCGATGAGAGAAATTCCCGTTGTGCTTCCAAAGACCAGCTTAAGGGCCCAAGGATAAGAAAATCCCGCACGATAGAAACGAGCGTTCCATCTAATTGACGGATATATGCGTGATCAATCATCTCTCAAGGCCTAAGGCTTGAGGCTTATGCCCCAAACAGGGTTGCAAATTTCCGACGTTGGCGCTTCTTCCAATGGCCACGGTGATATGCATCGCTCGCCAAGAGCGGGATCACGCTGGTTGCTTCCGCATAAACCATTTGCTCATACGCGATATCCACTTTACCCCATGAGCATGCTTCTTTAAGCGTTGAGCTTGAACATGCGCCATCGCGTGAATCCGCAACGGTGATTTGGATCGCATATTTATGCATGTCCACTTCCTCGCCCAAAATTTCCGCGCAGACGACGGTATCTTGTACGAAGTTTTTCGGCACACCACCGCCAATCATCAACAAACCGGTTGTACCCGCTTTGATTTTAATATCGGTCAGTTCGCGGAAATCGCGGATCGAGTCGATCGTCAAATGATTATCCGGGCGCTTCACTTGGTGCAGCACCAGGCCAAAACCTGCAGAAGAATCGGTGAAAGCCGGGCAGAAAATCGGCACATCATTTTCATAGGCAAGCTGGATCAGTGAATCCGGTTTCTTCGCAGCGCCTTCTTTCAAGAAACGTCCCATTTCACGAATGAATTCGCGTGAGCTGTAAGCTTTTGCAGGCAAGCTATTGGCCAGTTCGAAAATCGTGCCGTCACAATTTTGAAGGTCTTCTTCGTCGATATACGTATCGTAAATCCGGTCGATATACAGATCGCGGAGTTTGCGGTCATCCGCAAATGGCGTACCTTGATAATGTTTGAAGCCCAGTGCTTCGAAGAAATCCATGTCCACGATGCTTGCACCGGTCGCGACAATTGCATCGACCATGTTAAAACGGATCATATCCGCGTAAAGCTTCATGCAGCCTGCAGCCGAGGTCGAGCCCGCGAGTGTCAAGATCACCGAACAGTCAGGGTCGGCCAGCATCTTGTTGAAGATGTCGGTCGCACGCGCCAAGTCACGCGCAGTGAAGGACATGTCTTTCATGCCATCAATGATCGGACGCGCATCAAACGACGTAATGTCGATATGCTCTACGGTTTTTGAAAGCAGTTGTTCTTTTTCAGACGCAGCAGCAACAGATTTAGCAGAATTTGTCATCGTTCTTTCCCTATCATCTTTTGGGGTTAGTGTGTTTTAAGGCTTATGCCGCAATAATTTCCAGCGGTTCACGTGTGATGTGAGATCCATCATACAGTGTCATAAGCGGTTCATCGCGAACAAAAATTACCCTCTCTTCGTGTCCAAAGCCGTTAAAGCGTGTGGCAAGTGTTTTGCCGTACGCGCCCATCTGGCCGATCTCGATATAATCCCCTTCCATAATATCCTGTGGCAGGTAGAACGGGCCTTTCATGAAGTCGAGCGAGTCGCAGGTCGGCCCATAGAAACTATAGGGGATCATCTGTGACGCATTCGGCAGAGCTTCACGCAGGAGTCTCACCGGATAAATGAAGTTCGAAATACCCGCATCAAAGAGGCTCCCATAGGTGCCATCATTGATATAGAGCGATTTGCCTTTGCGTAAATCCACGCGCACGACGACCGAAGAGCTTTCTGCAACCAGCGCACGGCCTGGCTCAGCGAAGAGTTCCATATGGCCAGAGACATTGATGCGTTCAAATTCTTCCGCAATCGCTGCGAAATAATCATCCAGCGGAGGAGGTGTCATGCCAGGATAAATTGAAGGGAAGCCGCCGCCGATGTTGAAATAATCGACAGTTACCTCGGATTCTTCAATCACACGGGCGGCAATACGCATCGCAATCCGGTACGCGTCCGGATGCATGCATTGCGAACCCACATGGAAGCAGATGCCCACTTTCTTTGCATATTGGCGCACTTTTTGTAACAGTGCCGGCGCCTGCTGCAATGGAATGCCGAACTTCTCAGAAAGGTTCAATTCCGCATAAGTATTTGGAATTGCCAGGCGCACAAAGAGGCCCAAATCTTTCGCAAATTCGGTTTCTTCCAAAATTTTCTTAAGCTCAGAAAGGCTATCGAGCGAAAAATGGCGTACGCCATGCTCAAAATAGGCCTCACGGATGGCTTTGCGTGATTTCACCGGATGCATGAAATAAAGCTCAGAGGTCGGATAGGCGCTACGAACTGTGCGCACTTCCTCTAAGGACGCAACGTCAAACGACTGTATGCCTAAGCCGTATAGCATGTCGATGACATGCGGCTCAGGGTTCGTTTTAACCGCGTAAAGAATTTTTCCCGCAAAATGGGATTGAAAATAGCGCGTAGCCCGTTTCAGTGTTTCAGGACGAAATACAAAAAACGGGTTATCAGGCCGCCCTGCTACCAGGGAGGCAACGTCCGCAAGGTGTTGTTCCATTTTTCTCCAGACCCCATACCAAAATATGCACTAAGGCATACCTCAACATTAATGAAAAAGGCTGCATTATACTGCCATCGTCCCCGAATTCTCGAGGTTGAGGCTATTGGGTGGGAGCATAATCACGGATCTAAAGCCGGAACTACACACCCTGGGCAGCCCAGAGAAGCCACACAATATACGCCCTCTCTATAAGAGAGAAATGAAGTGACCAAAGAGCGTTTAACTCTTGATCATCCCATGGCAAGATTGTGCCGAAACACCCACGGAGTTTCTGCACGTTTATTGCCATAAAAACGGAGATTTGTAAACCCTTATTTATAGGTTTGCCCCAAGTTTCTGCAAGTTTCCTTAAGGGAAGGGACTTGCGAGGCTTTTGGGGATTCGTTGGATAAGGCAAAGCGAGAAAGCGTAGGGTGTGAGATGAGGAGGGTAAAAGGTCTCTGGATAGAAAATGAAGGACTGTATCCATTCAAAAGAACCATAGTGAAATGGCTCTTTTGAATGGAGCGGCGAAGAGATTCGAACTCTCGACCCTAACCTTGGTAATAGCCCTGGGCGGCGACATAGAGTCCCAACTAGTTTTCTCTTAAAGAAGCAACCAATTGAAATTGTACTATTTTCCAGTTTTTCCCGTTCCGTCAAGTTTCAACCAAAAATTGCCTTTCCTGCTCCCCCCTTGCTCCCCCAAAGCGATTTGAGGTGATTTGGGGGGAGTGGAATCGGTTCAAGATTACATACACTAATTCACTCTGAAATTAGGGGAATTAATGTATGTGTTGGGGAGGGGGTAGTTATAGGCTAAAGCTTAACAACAAGCAGAAAAATATTGACCTTTGGGCGGTTTGATTTATAAACGCAGTTCCCAAAACGTGCCTTGTTTTCGCAAAGCGATGTAAAATGTCCGGCACTTTGTGAAACGTAATAATTAAGGTGCGCATGTCCCTCTCTCGACTTCACGCCGAGTGGTTCGGCAATGTTCGCGGTGATATTCTTTCTGGGATGGTGGTGGCGCTTGCACTTATCCCTGAGGCTATCGCTTTTTCCATTATCGCAGGGGTTGATCCTAAAGTTGGCTTATATGCCTCCTTTTGCATTGCTGTGGTCATTGCTATTGTCGGCGGTAGACCGGGGATGATTTCTGCTGCAACCGGGGCGATGGCGCTGGTGCTGGTAACACTAGTGAAAGAGCATGGTATTGAATACATGCTTGCCGCTACGCTGCTTACTGGCGTGATTCAGATTCTGGCGGGGTTCCTACGGCTGGGTTCATGGATTGAATATGTCTCAAAATCTGTGGTGACGGGCTTCGTCAATGCGCTTGCAATTCTTATATTCATGGCACAGTTGCCAGAGTTTAACGGCGCGACATGGCATATGTACGCGATGGTGGCGGCTGGCCTCAGCATTATCTACGGCTTACCCTACATTGCTAAAGCCGTGCCATCACCGCTGGTGGCGATTGTAGTGCTCACTGCTTTTAGCATCTATATGGGGCTGGATATTCGCACGGTGGGTGATATGGGACAGTTGCCGGACTCACTGCCGATGCTTCTACTGCCAAACATTCCGCTTAACGTGGAAACCCTAATCATTATCCTGCCATACTCCATTACGCTGGCAGCAGTGGGTTTGCTGGAGTCGCTTATGACATCCGTGATCGTAGACGACATGACAGATACGCCAAGCCAGAAAAATCGTGAATGCGCGGGTCAAGGCATCGCCAATATTGTCGCGGGTTTCTTCGGGGGTATGGCAGGTTGCGCCATGATTGGCCAATCCGTTATCAATGTAAAATCCGGCGGGCGTGGCAGGCTCTCTACCTTCTTTGCAGGCGTGTTCCTGCTGTTCCTTATCCTGGTGCTAGGGAATTGGGTAAAACAAATCCCGATGGCTGCGCTGGTGGCGGTGATGATTATGGTATCAATCAGCACCTTCAACTGGGTATCGATTAAAAACCTGAAATCTCATCCCCCTACCTCCAGCCTAGTAATGATTGCTACCGTGGCCATTGTGGTATTTACCCATAATCTAGCGCTGGGCGTATTTATCGGCGTGCTGATGAGTGCTTTGTTCTTCGCCCGTAAAGTGGCACGTTTCTTTGATGTGGAAACGGAACTATCCGCTGATGGTAAGCACCGCATCTATCATGTGTACGGACAAGTATTTTTTGCATCAGCGGCAAACTTCGCCGCTCGGTTCGATTTCAAAGAACTGGTGGAGAAAGTGACAATTAATCTTACGCACGCCCATTTTTGGGATTTAACTGGGGTAGGTGCGCTCGATAAAGTGGTATTAAAATTTCGTCGCGAAGGTACGGGGGTGGAGCTTCTGGGTATGAACGAAGCCAGCGCTACCATTGTAGATACACTGGGTATTCATCATAAGCCAAATGCCATCGACATGCTATTTAAGCATTGAATACCTGCCTGTGAGAAAAGATTGATTGTGCAAACATCAAACGCTGCTTTCTAAGGAAAAAAGGGCTTATACGCTCACTAAATGAGTGATAGGCATGGTGCACACGAAACGCCGTATTTTCTAATACGTAACTCCCCGGAACTAACCCCTTTTCAAGGACAATAACCCTACAACCCAGACAGGATAAGGCTTCTAGGGTGGAGGTGTGGTTCTCGCTCCCCGGGGAATGGAAAATAGTGTTTGGGGGAGCGGGGATGCCGCTAGGAAAGAGTGGTGGGGAAGCCACGTAAGTCACTGTATACCATTTGAAAAGTCCAATTTCTGGAGGTCTTTAAAAATGGAGCGGGCGAAGAGATTCGAACTCTCGACCCTAACCTTGGCAAGGTTATGCTCTACCCCTGAGCTACGCCCGCATTACAGTGTGTGGGCGAATATAGGGAATCTGAAAGATTTTGCAATAGAGAATTTTACTTTATTTCCTGTATCGAAAAGACTAAGGAAAAAGCCTTTTTGCTACAGGAGGATAAGAAGCTACTTCTTGCCAACGCAATCCATAAACGCGTAAGGATCGAAGATTTGACCCCCGCAACGGTCCGCTGTATCTGCAATATCCTGCAAATGGCTAGCGATAAAGAATTGTATTTCTTTCAAGGGCCCCTTCGGTTGGAAGTCTTTATCCAGGAATTTACTCAGAATTGTCCAGGTAATGGCCACAACAGGGATAAGGATCAGCAACTGCCAGTTTTGGACAACCATCAATATCCCGCGCATTGCTGCTTTTGGGAGTTGGGACATAAGATAAAAGGGGTTGGTGAACATAAATAACCTAAGTTTCTGTGAGTTTTTAGGAATCTACCTTCTTTACAATACCATGGCAATATAAAACTTTGATGACTAGGTTGGCTGGAACCGCTAGATAGAGTTCGTTTATAGCCGTTTGAGTGCGTCTTCGAAATCCTGGGCAAGGTCTTCAACGGCTTCTAGCCCTGCATAAATCCGGATCAGCGAACCTTCCGCTTTCCACGGAGCAGCGGTGCGGACGGTGACGGGGTTCAGCGCCAGGATTAGGCTTTCGAACCCACCCCAAGAGCACCCAATGCCAAAATGCTTCATTGGATCGATCATTTTTGAAAGCTCTGGGATGTTGTAATGCCTATCCAAAATGATAGAAAATAGGCCGGTCGCTCCGGTAAAATCGCGTTTCCAAAGTTCATGCCCAGGGCAATCGGGGAGTGCGGGGTGGAGAACGCGTGAGACTTTTGGATGGTTTTTTAGCTGTTTAGCAAGGGAAAGTGCGGTTTCCTGATGCTGTTTGAGGCGTACGGCAAGCGTACGGATTCCACGCTGTGCTAGATAACATGCATGCGGGGAGGGGCTTGCACCTAAATGCCGGTAATTGCGGTAAAGTGCTGAAAAATGCTTTTTCTTGCAGGTCACAATGCCAAGCAATACATCCGAATGCCCGCCAATATATTTAGTCGCTGCCTGGATAGCGACATCCACGCCATGGGCAAAAGGATCAAAAAAGAGCGGCGTTGCCCAGGAATTATCCATCAGAATGATGATATCTTCGCGGATGGATTTAGCGACTCTCGAAATCGTCGGAATATCCTGAATTTCAAAGGTAATGGAGCCGGGGCTTTCGGTGAAAACGATGCGGGTATTGTCCTGGATAAGGTCGCGAATACCTTCGCCAATCAAGGGATCGTAGAAGGTGGTTTCCACCCCGAAGCGCTTAAGTTCATTATTGCAAAAACGGCGGGTAGGGCCATAGATCGTATCGACGACCAAAATATGATCGCCGGCTTTAAGGAATGCCAGAAGCGCTGATGTAATCGCCTGCAAGCCGGAAGGGTAAATAAGTGCATGATCAGCGCCTTCTAAGGCAATGCAGGCTTCCTGGAGTGCGAAAACCGTAGGGTTGGTCGAAATACCATAGCCGTAATCCATCGCCGTTTCATCGGACGCGGTATGTTTGGAGGTCTGATAAAACGGTGTACCGCGTTCTGCCTCGTAATAATCGTTGAGCGTCGGGAACAGAATCGTGGAGGTTTGATGAATAGGAGGATTCACCGATCCTTCGTGTTCTAAGGGTCTGCGGCCTGCTTGGATGGCTAAGGTTTCTTTTTTCATAAGCGGTTCCTTGTGTGTCTAAAGCGCCTATTATACGGAGCTTATGGAAAGCCACAAGGTAAAGATGAAGAGCCAAAAAGTAGGAAAAATAGAAAGAATTTCATCTGTGAATTGACAAAATATCGATATGGTTGAAATTTATAATAAATTAATGTACACTCCGCTCTCAGTAACCTACGACAATGTGAAGGAACGAAGCTATGAGTAAGAACACCGAGCACAAGCTTTTTCTTACGGAAGAAGAGAAGCATCAACTGAATAAGCTATTATGGAAAACGGTAAGAGACGGAAATTTACCCCAAATGCGGGTTCTGATTAAAGTAGGCGCAGATATTCATGCAGTGAATAAAAGGGGTTTTCCCATCTTGGGCTGGGCAGATAAGGAGGAGGTGGTAAAATTTCTTATCGAAAATGGCCTAGATATTAAAGCTATGGATAAGAAAGGAAGCCCTTCCTTGTGTTGGGCTCAAAATGAAGAGGTAGCACAATTCCTTAGCCAGAATGGCGCAGATGTTAATGCTGTGGATGCGGCTGGCCGTACACCCCTACATGCCACAACCAATAGGGGTTATGAGAGTTCATGGGTGCGTTTTAGAATGGCCACATTTTTTATTGAAAAAGGTGCTAAGGTTAATGCTCCGGATGAGCTTGGGTACACTCCCCTGCATTTGGCTATTGAAGGACTTTCAGAACTCTTTATCAAAAATGGCGCAGATGTAAATGCTAAGAATAAAAAGGGTTTTACCCCGCTGCATTTGGCAGCTGAAGATAGTCATTGTGGAAAAGCAAAGTTTCTTATTAAAAAAGGTGCAGATGTTAATGCAAAGAATAATGAAGGTTTTACTCCCTTAGATTTGGCGACTTTCAAGTATAGTGACGACGATGACCATGATCATTGGGACTATTATAATGATATGATAGAACTCCTTATTAAAGGAGGTGCAGATGCTAATACTAAGAATAAAGAAGGCTTTACTCTTTTGCATTTAGTGATTAGCCGGGCTCGAGACGACAATTGGAAAAATGTGGAATTCCTTATTAAAAATGGCGCAGATGTGAATGCCCAGAATAAGGAAGGCTTTACACCTCTGAATTATGCAGTCATGGGGGGACATGAAGCATTAATAAAACTTCTCCTTTCCGCCGGCGCACATCTTGAACAACCAGATGTCGCCCAAGCCAAAGAATGGCTTGGCATTGAAAACGATAGTCCGGTGTTCGACCAACTATTTGGAACACATCAGGATGCCGAAGGGAATGTATATTTCACCTTACGAAATCACGTCAATGTTGAAGCGCTCACACCCGTAAAATTCCGTCAAGAGTTACAAAAAGACGCAAGCGACGAGGTATCAAGCATCATGGCCAAAATGGGAGGTGGGGCATCGTGGCAAATATTGTATGATATCTTCACAGAACATAAGCTTTCCAAGTCATTGTTTAATGACGAAGATAACACCAAAAATTTAAATACTCTCAAAAAAGTGCGAAACGTAGCGAAAGCAGAAACATCAAAACTCTTCTCCGAAAAAGTTGCACGTCGTAATGCTGCCGATGCGATTGGTGAGATTATAGAAGCAAGAGCCGAAACCCTGACAGAAACGATTGAAGCTTCTCGGATGCAGACTCAACCCAACCAAGCCCAACTATAATTATCGAATTCATTTTAGCTAAAACTCCGCGAGCACTCCTCGCGGATTTTTTATATGCAAGACGCTTGCCATCTCTATTGTTAAGGGTATGTTAGGCAATGTTCCCTATTTTAGTTGATAAATTGCACCTTAGTTTAGGTATTACAGGTACTAATGACGGTATTTTCCAAGAAAAAACCAATCACCGCTCTTATCAGTCAGCAGCATGAAGTGCCGTTTGCAGACTTTATTCCCTATGCCTGCCACTATGATCCCCATACGCTGCTCACCAAAAATGGTGAATTGGTCCAGGTGATAAAAATTACCGGATTTTCGTATGAAACCGTTGGCCGGGTGAAAGTGGCGTTGCGCGAGGCGGTGCGGCGTTCAGTGCTCGATAATATCGAAACCAACCGGATTGCGCTGTGGTTCCATACGATTCGTAAGCGCACGAACCTCGATCCCGGCGGAACCTACGATAATAACTTTGCTGCATTCTTAAATTACGCTTGGCGTACCAAGCACGAATGGGAAAATAAGTACGTCAATACGCTGTATGTATCCATTATTTATGATGGCCAGCCGGTGAAGGTGACGAGCCCGGTAGATTTCTTGCGCTCGCTTTATCCTCCGCTGCTCCAGCGGAGCCATGAGGCGCATTTGGAGGCCGCTCATGAGGATCTTAATCGCACGGTCGAGCGGATGTTGGTATCCTTAGAAAATTTCGGAGCAAAACGCTTAGGGCTGTATCAGGAAAGTGGAATCACCTATTCCGAACCGCTCCAGTTTCTGGCGCGGATTATTAATCTGGAAGAAGCGCCGGTAAAAATGCCGGTCTCTGATATTTCGCATTATCTCCCCCGCAGCCGTATTGCGTTTGGGAATAATGCTTTTGAAGTGATTGGTGATCGGGAGAAGCATTTTGGCGCTATCCTGACGCTTAAAGAATATCACGAACTCTCGACGAAGATCTTGGATGCATTACTCCAGCTGCCGCAGCGTTTTATCGTTACCCAAAGCGTGGATTTTGTAAAACGCGATGAGGCCGTGAAGGATTTTAAGGAGTTGAGTGAACTGCTTGAGGTCAGCGGTGCCGATGATGTTGCCTATCAATCCGGCATTACGGAGATCATGAAAAATGATACGGGCTCGCTGGTGGATTTCTGCCAGCATCAGCTTACCATCATGTGCGTGGCGGGTTCCCTAGAGCAGCTCCAAGAAGACATGCGCAATGCAATGTATGAGCTTGGGAATATGGGCGTCGTCGCAGTGCGCGAAGATTTGCGGATGGAGCAAACCTATTGGTCGCAATTGCCGGCGAATTTCCGGTTCTTGTGCCGTCAGAATTATATTGATACCGCACGGATTGCGGGATTTGCGTCGCTGCATAACTTCCCTGCAGGTAAAAGCTCTGCCAACCATTGGGGGCCTGCGGCAACAATTTTCCATACGGAAGCAGGAACGCCCTATTTTTTCAATTTCCATATTGGTGATAATGGCCACACCCTCGTGGTCGGACCTTATGGGCAGGGGAAAACGGTGCTGGTGAACTTCCTGGTATCGGAAGCGCGGAAGTTCAAAAATAAGCTGTTTTATCTTGATTATTCCCATGCATCCACAGTGTTTGTGCAGGCGTTGGGTGGGAGTTATCACAGTATCGAAGCGACACAGCCCGGTAAAGCGCCGTCGTGTGCCCTTAATCCTCTTGGGCTTTCGGATACAGCGAATAATCGGCGGTTCCTGGTGAAATGGTTAGGCTATGTCTTAACGGCGGAAGGCGTATTGCTGGAAGCTGCGGATGAACGGCTGGTGGATGCGGTGGTGAACAAGCTTTATACCTTAATGCCAGAGCAGCGTACGTTACTCAATGTCGCAAAAATGTTTCAGGCGTTGGGTGCGGTACATATGGTACAGCGCCTTCAGCCGTGGTTTGGTAGCGGGAGTTATGCCTATCTGTTCGATCAACGGACGGATGCATTTGATGTCGAAGACCAGAAAATATACGGCTTTGCGATGAATGCTGTGGTCGATGAGCCTAAGCTGCTGGGGCCTGTATTATCGTACTTGTTCTACCGGATTGAAACAAAGCTTGATGGAGAGCCTGCGATTATTGTGCTCGATGAGGCCTGGAAGCTTGTAGATAATCCGTTATTTGCGCCGGATTTGGAAGATTGGTTAGAGCGTATAAAAGCCCGTAACGCCATGGTAATTTTTGCAACAGAAAGCATGGAAGATGCAAGTCACAGCCAGATTACGCGGTCAATTGTAGAAAAAACGGCTACTCAGATTTATCTCCCGAATCCTAAGGCAACGCGTGTATATGAGCAGGTATTTGGCCTAAGCAGCGAGGAATATCGGCTTTTAACCTCCATGAATAAAGAAAAGCGCCATTTCCTTTTAAAACAAGGGACCGATGCCATTATTGCACGGTTGGATTTAAGCGGAATGGAAGAGCTTTCGATCCTTTCTGGGGACGAGAAGAAGGTTGAACTTATGGAACAAGCCATCCGAGATGCTGGTGCCAATGAGCCCGAGGCCTGGGTGCCGGTATTCTATAATCTTCTCTATAAAGAGGAGGTGGGTGGGTAAATTCTACCATAAGTGGCAGATTTACTCCTCTTTTCATTTGCAAAAGCATAAAAAATTCGTCTGACAAAAATATTTAATATTTATTTCGTATAATTCGTGTATATAAGTACAACGGGACGTATTCTGCCTTTTATGCAGAAGAAACAGTATCCCAGAGGTTAATACGGGCGGAGTGCATCGTTGAATATTCGTTGCCAACGGCAATCCCAGACACTAAAGCCAAAATCCAACACTTTTGGATGCCCGATTCCTTTGTCTGTTCGGCTGCTTTTGTTGGCCTTCTTTGTATGTATCGGACTCATAACGCCTTCCAGTGTTCGTGCGGCAGTAATATGCGAGGCAGGAACATATACCGAACCCGTTCCTGCGTGTGATACTATCTCCAGCGCCGCTACAGGAAGTGTATTCGGTAGCTGTAAGAGTCAATGCGAGGCAATGCTGCCGGAGATCGCCAATGCCTCTTCAATCATCAACACGACCTATTACACTCCCTTCTGTACAGCCAGCTGCCCGGCAGGAGATACAAAATGTCTTACAAAATGCAATGTTCCTGCGGAATGCCAGTTCCGCTGTGAAGATGCCTTAACACGTAACAAGACAGAGCCGGCACCGTTATTGCCGGACTTAAAGTTAATCCCGAGTATCGAAAACTACTTCAATGCCGATGGGACAGTAAAGGAAGCTGAGTATGTGGCGGCGGTTGATGCCTACATGGCCTCCATTGGTGGACCACTGCGTAGGGACTATTCGACGATCGATGCTTATCAGCAGGGGGTAAAAAGTTTCGTTATCTCTGCTCAACAACCATTTGTTGACTGGCTTGACACTAAAAGCGGTTTTAAAAATACTCCAGAGTACCTTCAGGCAAAGCAACGTTGTGATGCAGCAAAGCAGTCCAACACCTGTACCATGCTTGAAATTTATGAGCAGGCGAAAATCGACTGTAAGGAAATTTCTTGTGTCGTACCGAGCGGCCGTACTGCCTATTGCGATGGAAAAGAGACGGAAGCGCAGTGCAACTCCGTCCCTGCCGGTTGTTTTGCATATTGTAAGGGGAAGCCAGACGAAGCGCGCTGCCAACAGGTGTGCGAAGGCTTGAAACAAGGCGGCAGCGATTGCGGAATGCAATGTAATGCTTATGTTTCCCAGAATGATAACTGCTCCACCTACTGGGTTCCAAAAGTTAAAATACGCGCCGATCTCTTCTGGGTGGGCGATGCCGAGACCTGCAGCGGCGGGAATATTTATAGTAAAATTCTTTCCGTTGACTGGAGTGTTAAAGATTACGACAGCGTCAAATGGGGACATACGGATGCGGACGTAGATAAGGCCGAATTTTATGCCGGCGTTATGAATACCGAAAATCCAAGTGCCTCTATCTGTGTATGGAGTGCAGGGACAGGATGGCGTGCGGCAGATGAAGCTCCAACAGGTGCTGTTACGGCGGGAGCCGTCACGGCATTGATGACTATGTCTCTTATGGGCGGACCTTTGGCGCCATTCATTGCGGTGGGTACTGGGATTGCGGTAGCCGCCGGTGGTCCAGTCGCATTGGATGGTGCATTTGGTGTGCGAACTCCATGGTCTGTAATCAGTAACAACAAAGTGGTTACAAGTACGCCACATCAACAGTACAAGTTCGGTGCGACGAGTATGATGGCGGAATATTGGACAGTTAAAGCCAAAGATTCGAGCCAAGCCTATTCAAACGATACCAACAATAATGGTCTTAAAGTATGCTACAAAGTTCCTCTCGCGCCGGGGCCAGAGCCTTGCTGTAAGCGGCTAACCGCACCGATTGCAACGGCCGAAGTGCGTGATCTTGCGTTAGATGCGAGGCCTAAGCCTCTACCGGATGCTTATTCTACCTTCTTTAATCCAAGTATTCGTGTGCTTTTCCGTATAAAGCCAAGCGAATTTGCGGATGTACGTTGGGAATATCCTGGTGCGGGTGCGCCCAATTATCAACCCTTCCCTCCCACGGGGCGTCCTGCGGCCAATGGAGGAGTGCGAGGACTAACAGATCCAAGTGGTGGTGGCGCACGTAATTTCCGTATGTATATGGATGAAGATCAAACCAATAATTGCGTCGAAGAAATCGATGGCAATGACCTAAGAATACGCGATGTGGGGTGTAAGCCCCGGGTAATGGATATGTCGCTGGGTTGGACGGTATTCCCAATGGTCGAAGGGACGGGAATTGATAGTGCCTATAATAGTCCAAAAATCAAATTTAAGCTGAACGGCCAGAGTATCGTACTCACGGCAGGTGATTCCCCGGATCGTTGTAAAACCATGTTTGGTCATAAATTCTGTGCGTACAAAACAACCCATCCGGCGATGAATTATGACAAGAGCCTACCGTATATTTGTGTGGCAAACTATTTTGCTCCGCTAAACGGTGAGGTGCAGAAAATTGTAGGGACTACGCCGCTTCCTCCGGGGGCTGCCTCTCCGGTCTTGCCGGATGGTCTATGCGTTGTGGCGCCTCCACGTCCTTGCGAAGAAATTATGTCACCGGAAGGCTATCTCGATAAGCATGGTAATGCTTTGTGGGAAGCGACCGAACTTGAAAGTGCTGCAATAAAAGAAGATGTAACGGGAATTTGTGCGACAGGATTCCGTGTGCCCAATCCGACAGGTGCATATCCTGAGCCATTGCCTGCACGCCAATGCGTCCGTCTGAAAGATGCTTCAGGCAAATATAAAGGTGAGTTTTCACAATGGGCGAATGCCACCGCGACCTGCTCAGAACGTATCACCTGCGAGGAAGACAACCAAGCCGCACTTGCTGGTACGCCGGATGGACAATATGCGACCTATTGGGCAGCAGGAGCCGTTGCTGCAACCGATCCGAATTCAGGCGAAGATAATCCTACTGGAACTAGCGCGGCTAGCCCTTCCCCGAATGCTCCAAATCAAGGAAGAATCTGCTTGGATGCGAACTATACGCCACAACGTGACGGAAGCGGCAATATCATAAAGCCAACCCGTGTATGTAGGGAGTTTACAATCCCGTCTCCATTGTCCCCGTCCGGACAGACGCGGGTTGGAGCCTGGGCTGCATTCAATACAATTCAGAATCCGTGCGTACCACGTGGATGCCAAGCCTTTACCTATGAGAACGCAAATTTTGCGTTGGCCAAGGCTGGTACAGTAGGAGCCGGTCAGTGTAAAGCAGGTTATGGAACCGTGAGTGGTAACACGCCGAAGATGCGTTGTAATTCGGATGGTGTTGCTGATGGTGATGGTGTGTGGGATAAGTCATCCTTGACGGAATCATGCCTCGCTCAATGTCCGACGGTGGCAGAATCTTTGGGCGCGGGTTACGTGATAACGAAAACAGGGAATCCGGATGAGAAGGTGACCGCAAAATGCGCAACCGGCTTTGCGACTCCGGATAAAACCGATAACAATACCTTTGAAGCGACCTGCTCGAAAAATCCTGCGACACCTGGCGTCTGGGAAAATGTGACAGGCAAATGTGTCCCTGCGTCATGTCCGGCAGAAATCGATCCTAAGTCGGGTACATCTGTTCCTGCTTCTGACGATGGAACGGTGATAAATGTTTGTGCATCGGATTCGGAGAACCCTGCAGCGCGTACAGCTACGTGTGAAGCAGGAGTCTGGAAATACCAAGGCGATGAGCAATGTTTCTGTAAAGCGAATACCTATAATACACAGTGTACCCTCGAAGGTACGGCATCCCCTTGTGATTGGAGAGTGTTGTTCCAGAGAACCATGGGAGGGATTAATGCTCCTGGGGGGGATCCGGATGACAATAACTATGATGGTTGGGTGTCTCCATGGAGTTGTATCTCTAACTCCGATATGAAGCAATTCGAACGTACCTGTAACAAAAATGGGTCATGGGGTGATTTCAAAACTAAGTGCGCAGACTAATGTGCAATAGGGTATCTCTTTGCGTAAACTTTCCCCTTTAGCTATGCAAAGAGAGTAGTCACCAGCCCTTGACCAAAAAAGTAGTAGCTCGTTTGGATATAGACAGTTCAAGACATAAAAAAACCCGGGACGCTTAAGCATCCCGGGTTTTTGATATTCTGTATAATGTAAAACTACGCAGCTTTAGACTTTTTCTTTGGAGAAGAAGTATTAGCCGTAACATCATTCATTTCAGAAACGAATTCTGCCGCGCGCTCATTGAGTGCTTTAAACACATCTTGAGTTACTCTAGAGGAGCGTTGGAAGATCTCGCCCGTCTTTGCCAGATTGGTTTCGATCAGTTCTTTTGCAAGTTCCGCTTGGCGGGTTGCGCTTGCTTCTGGACTGCCAGCAGAAATAGCATCCTTAAGCGCATGCAATGTTTCATTCACATTTTGTTGCGCGATTTTTGCCAAACTTTCTACAGATTCTCTCGAGCTTTCTGCGATTTTTTGGCCTGCTTGGGTGAAAGCTGCGATAGTTTTACGCTGGCTTTCAGAAATAGCATTCACATCAAATGGTGCAGAAACTTTCGCATTTGCGAAAGGATTGTTATTCATCGCCTTTGTAGCGGCTTCATTCCAGGAAGCAATAGCATCCGCAAAAGGATTATTTCCAAAAAAATTGTTATTAGCCATATGACCTACTCCTTGTTAAATTCAAATCCCGAATCTTAAAAAACCCTATCAACCAGATTAGGGCATCTTTTGCCCTAAATAGCGCATGAAAGCTCTAGGGCATATTGCTTTTAGCACATTTTTTTGTGCGCCGCAACAAAATAAGGATTTTACGAGAAGGAGGGGCTGAATTAAGGGAAAAAGAGTGGTAGGAAAAGGGGGAGGGGGATATAAATGGTCGGAGCGGAGAGATTCGAACTCCCGACCCTCTGGTCCCAAACCAGATGCGCTACCAGGCTGCGCTACGCTCCGACGGTCTCAACTAAGAAAAATTTCTAATCGAGGGAGCGGATAATAGGGCACTCTTTGAAAGAATGCAAGAAAAACTAAACGATATTATGCCCAATAACCACAAAGAAATATAAGGGGAGCTCGAAAAACTCTGTTTTTCTTGCCATTTTTAGTGGCATCCGGTAACTATAACACTTTTGCCGCGCACAAGCGGATTCCAAACAGGCACGTTATGCAGAAGATTTTTCGCTCACTTCTAGAGGAAATGGACAGTTATTTCGATCGGGACCCGGCTGCCCGTTCGCGGTGGGAGATTGTTCTTTGCTACCCTGGATTCCACGCCATATGCACCCATCGCCTGACTCATTGGTTATGGGTACGGGGATGGCGCTTGCTGGCCCGGTTTATTTCCCAAATAGCGCGCTTTTTTACCGGGGTCGAGATTCACCCGGGCGCGACCATTGGGCGGAACCTGTTTATCGATCATGGGATGGGGGTTGTGATCGGTGAAACAGCAACCATCGGTAATGGTGTGACTATTTATCATGGGGTAACGCTGGGTGGGACCTCTTGGAGTGCGGGTATCCGCCATCCGCAAATAGGAAATAATGTCGTCATCGGGGCAGGTGCGCAAGTCTTGGGGCCCATTCATATCGGCGATAATGTGCGTATTGGCTCCAATGCGGTGGTGACTCGCGATGTAGGGCCGGATTCCACCATGGTGGGCGTGCCTGCCCGGCATGTGCGGGATGAGGGGAAGAAAAAGGCGGAAGACGCCAAATTCGAGGCTTATGCAACCCCCTCCGATGTCCATCAAGACCCCACACGGCGGGATATTGATACCTTGCTAGGCGAAGTGGCAGCCCTCAAGCAACAGCTAAAAGAGCTGAAAACTCGGGAAGAACATATCGAGGAAACTGCCCAAAAGTGGGAATCCAAGCCAAATGAAGACGGGTTGGGTTAAGCTTCCATCCCTCTGGATTACCTGTACATTTGCCAAAAATTCAGGTATGATCCCTCTTATTATAGTAGAAAACCCGCGTATCAATGGAGGAGTACTATGGCCAACCCAGAAACCAACCCATTAGCATACCTTGATTATAATGCGACTGCCCCTTTGCATCCAAAAGTCGCGAAGGCGGTGACGTCTTTGTGGGCGGAACCTTTAAACGGTTCCTCGATCCATGCTTATGGCAGAAAAGCCAAAAGCGTAATGGATGATGCGCGCCGCCATGTGGCTGCGTTGGTCGGAAAAGATACGAGCAATGACCCAAATGGCATACAAGTGATCTTTACCGCGAGCGGGACGGAAGCCAATAACTTGGCGATACGGGGTTTGAAAGTTGTATCCCGTTATGTGTCCGGCGTGGAGCATCCTTCGGTGCTTAAAACGGCTCAAAGTTTGGCAGATGGTGACTTCCGTATGATTCCGGTCGATAAAAACGGAATTGTGAAATTTGATGTATTAGAGCGGATGCTCACCACCCGCAAGGGCAAGGTGCTGGTTTCCGTGATGCTTGCCAATAATGAAACGGGTGTGATTCAGCCGATGGCCGAAATTGCAGCGCTTGCCCGCCGCTATGGAGCGTTGGTGCATACCGATGCGGTGCAAGCGGCGGGACGTATTCCACTCGATATGGCAGCATTGGGTGTCGATATGATGACGCTCTCTTCGCACAAGCTGGGCGGACTGCAAGGTGCGGCCGCATTGGTGATACGCAAAGATCTGGCATTGTCTGCGCAGTTGATTGGCGGTGGTCAGGAGTTAGGGTTCCGGGCAGGTACAGAAAATATCCCGGCGATCCATGGCTTCGGTACGATTGCCGCACTTGCAGAGAAAGAGCGGGAAGCGCTTTCCAAAAAATTAGAGCTTTACCGCGAAGCGTTGGAGACGGCAATTCACAGCATTTCTCCGGAAGCAATGATTGTGGGGAAGGATGCTCCCCGGATTCCAAACACCAGCTGCATTATTATGCCGGGTGTGAAAGCGGAAACGCAGCTCATCCATTATGATATGCAGGGGCTTTCGTTGAGTGCAGGTTCGGCTTGTTCTTCGGGGAAAGTGGAAGTATCGCAAGTGCTCAAAGCCATGGGGTATCGGGATGAAGAGGCTGCGTGTGCGATTCGTGTAAGCTTAGGCCGCGCCACCACCGAAGAAGACATCGTACGTTTCGCAGATGCATGGCAGGCGCTGTATCGTAGGCTGAAAACACCTCAAAACAAAGCGGCGTAAATCGCCACATAAAGCGTAATCATGACTCTCTTTCGCCCCATCTATATGGACTACCAAGCAACTACACCTACTGATCCGCGGGTGGTTAAGGCAATGTTGCCGTATTTTACCGAACGTCCGGGGAATCCGCATTCGGCGGCGCATTTATATGGATGGGAAGCGGAAGAGGCGGTTGATATTGCGCGTGAGGAAATTGCGGGTGCCATTGGTGCGGATCCGAAAGAAATTATTTTTACCTCAAGCGCGACCGAGTCCAATAATCTTGCGATTAAAGGGTTTATCGAATACCTAGAGAGCCCATCGCATGTGATTACCGTGGCAACGGAACATAAATGCGTACTCGAATCCTGTAAACACCTGGAACGCCATGGGCATCGCGTGACATATCTTTCCGTACAGGCGGATGGGTTAATCGATCTCAAAACACTCGAGAATGCCATTGAACCCACTACGCGGTTGATTTCGGTGATGGCCGTGAATAATGAAACGGGCGTGATCCAGCCATTAGAAGCGATTGGTGCGATGGCGAAGAAGCGCAACATTATATTTCATACCGATGCCGCACAAGCCGTTGGTAAAATACCACTGGATGTGAATGCGCTTGCGATCGATTTGATGAGCATCTCCGGGCATAAAATCTATGGGCCTAAGGGGGTCGGTGCATTGTACATACGAAGAAGACCCGGTTTGAAATTGCAGCCCCAGCTTCATGGAGGCGGCCAAGAGCGGGGATTACGTTCGGGCACGCTACCAACGCCTCTTATCGTGGGATTGGGGAAGGCTGTGCGTTTTGCATCTGATGCAATGAACCAAGAAGCAGTAGAGATAACAGCATTAGCAAAACGCTTTATCCAAGGAATACGTAAAATCCCCGGAACGGTATTGCATGGACATCCGGATGCGAAAATTCCTGGCTGTATCAATGTGGGCTTTGAAGGGATAGAGGGCGGAGCATTATTGCTAAGCATGAAAGGACTTGCAGTATCTTCCGGTTCGGCTTGCACCTCCACTTCAATTGAGCCTTCCTACGTGCTACGTGCGATGGGTGTTGCAGAAAGCCTTGCGCGTGCTTCAATCCGTTTTGGTATTGGACGCTTTACTAAAATGGAAGATATTGAGAGAGCGCTTGACAATGTGGTAGAGAATGTGGAGAAGTTGCGTACAACAAGCACCGCAACACGCAAAGCACAGTAACGCAAATAGTTAAATGAGTAATGTCATGCCAAAAGTTATTTTCAAATACGCTAACGGACAGAAAATAGAAATTGATGCGCCAGTCGGTGTGACGCTTCTTGATCTTGCGCGCAAGCATGATTTGCCAATCGAAGGTGCATGTGAAGGGTCGCTCGCCTGTTCGACCTGCCATGTAGTGGTTGAAGAAGTTTTTTACAACAAGCTTGAAACTCCTACCGAAGATGAAGAAGATATGCTTGACCTTGCTTTTGGGTTAACGCATACTTCGCGCCTAGGCTGCCAAATTGTGGTGACGGAAGCATTAGACGGATTGACCGTTATGATTCCTGCTGCCACCCGAAATGCAATGGAAGCGTAAGTCTTCATTCTTTAGGGATGATAGAGCGGGAAAAAGTTTTTTACCAAAGGGTGCGTCATGAAATTGATCAAAGTAATAGTGGTTGTGCTGGTGCTGGCCGTAGCAGGTTACGTAGGCTACTGGTTCTATCAGTCAGGGAATATTAAAGCGGCGATTGAGACAAATCTTGATCAAGCTTCCAAAGCCATTGCAGAAGATGGTGGAGAATTGACGCATGGTGGTGTTAGCGCAAGCGGGTTCCCATTTGCGTTTGATTTTGCAGTAGCGGATATCAAAGCAACCTTCCCAGGCAAAAAAGATGACAAACCTGAAGGTGCAACGGGACTTCAAATTCGCGGTGAAACGGTGCTCAGCATGGGCGTATTTTCAAGCGGAAAAGCCTCTATCTCCTTCCCGACAGAAGTGGTCTTGAGTGCGGATAAAGATGGTAAGCGTGAAGAACTCACCACGACCTATAACGAGAATCCGACCATTGACGTAGAGTTCGATGGCGTGAGCTATCTGGATCTCGTTGCGAACAAAGGTCCTCAAACCTTTGGCGAATGGAAACAGGCGTTCCGCCATGTGCATTATCGCGATAATGGCTCGACAATGGTGGATAGCGTGAGTGGCAAGCCGATTCTGAACGGCGGTGGCGTAGAGATTGATATTGCGTATCGTCCTGAAGCCGAAAAGATGCAATTGTCCTTCCTGGTGAAAGCCCAAGATAGCCAAGTGGTTGCAGAAGAAGGTGCTAACCTTGGCGAACTCGCGAAAGAGTGGGTGCGCATGTATAAAGATCTTGGAAAATTCAATGCGACCTTTGACGTAGCATATGAAGGTCCAAAAGATCCGCAAGCATTGGTTGCCGGTGAAGCTAAACTTGAAATTCGTGAGGTTTCGGTCAATAGTGATAAATTCTCCTTCCAAGCAAAAGGTGCTGTGAATAAAGCAGCGGATGACCTCTTGCCATACGGGAATGTTGCTATCAACCTGGGTAACTTTGAGACGCTGGTTGATTCTATTATCGGCTCGCTGCACCAGCAGCATGCTGCTGCACAAATTGCAGAAGGTTTAGAGCCTGTGTCGCAACAAATCATCACCGATCAAGCAACGACGGTAAAACACTTCTTGCGTCGCGTGTCTGATAAACCAGAAGATACGGCAAATCCGAATATCGTGATCACAATTGCGCGTGAGAAAGGTACAACGGATGCGAAAGTAGGTACTTTAAACAGCACCCAAATGGGTGAGTTGACACAAGAGACTTCGCAAAAACTTTCTGCGAATACTTCTGGTGCGCCTGCAGAGCAACCAGTAGAACAAAATACCACCACATTGCCAACGGTAGCGCCAGCGGATGCTGTAACTCCTCCTGCGGCTGGGGAAGCGCCAGCGGATGCAAAGAAGGAAGAAGTTCCTGCTGTTTCCGAATAGCGTTGTAAGTATCGTATAGTAAGAAACGGCGGGAATTATTTCCCGCCGTTTCTTTATTCTAAGCGCTGCACTATACTGGCCGTTAACGGATTCTTATCTTTCCTCTCCTATGAAAGGTAACTATGGCACTGACTCCTACTGATATTATTATCTTTGGCGGACACGGCGATCTCGCGCTTCGTAAAATCATACCCGCTCTCTATTACCGCCACAAAGAAGGTCAGCTCCCGAGGGGCGGAAGAATTATTGGCGTGGGTCGTACAGCATTCACCCGAAAATCGTATATCGCAGAGCTTCAAAAAGCATGCAAAGCGCATGTCGGAGGTGATTTCCGTAAAACCGTGTGGGAGAGTTTCGCTCGCCGTTTGGACTATGTGGCGCTCGATGCCGCTGCGTTTGAAACCTATGCGCCCCTAAAGGCGTTGCTTCACACAAAACCGGCAAAAGGGCGGATGGTGTATCTTGCGACACCTGCTGGGGTATATGGCGATATATGCCGCAACCTTTCCAAGTCGCGTCTGATTACGCCGGCAACCCGTATTGTGCTCGAGAAACCGCTTGGTCAGAATCTTGCATCATTCGAAGCAATCGATGCGAATGTACGACAGTATTTTGACGAAAAACAAATTTACCGGATCGACCATTATTTAGGCAAAGAAACCGTTCAGAACCTCATGATCCTGCGGTTTGCTAATCCACTCTTTGCACGCGTGTGGGAAGGGGATGCAATTGACCATGTGCAGATTACCGTATCCGAGAGCTTAGGCATCGGCACGCGCACAGAGTTTTATGATAGTTTTGGCGCGCTGCGTGATATGGTGCAGAACCATTTGCTCCAGCTGCTCTGCCTGGTTGCCATGGAGCCACCGAATCAGTTATCACCACACGAAGTGCGTCGCGAGAAGCTTAAAGTGCTTGAGGCCTTACGTCCGATTACGGGAGAGGGGGTGCGTCTCCATACGGTCCGCGGGCAATATGGCAATGGGAAAATCGGAAGCAAGAAAGCGGCTTCGTATGTCGAAGAGGTGGGGCATAAAAGCGATACGGAAACCTTCGTGGCACTCCGAGCTTTTGTCGATAATTGGCGTTGGTCCGGGATTCCGTTTTACTTGCGGACAGGCAAACGATTAGCCGAGCGTTATTCCGAGATCGTCATCCAGTTTAAACCCGTGCCGCATCTGCTTTTCCCGGATCAATCCAAGGGCTTAGAAGGGAATCAATTGATTATCCGTCTCCAGCCTGATGAGCATGTGAAGCTCCGGATGTTGACCAAAATCCCGGGTCCGGGCGGTTATCGTTTAAAGCCGGTGGAGCTTAATTTAAGCCTGTCGGATGTTCATGAAGAGCGCAGCCCGGATGCCTATGAACGGTTGCTGATGGATGTAATTCGCGGTAATCCGACGCTGTTCATGCAAAGCGATGAAGTCCGCGAAGCCTGGCGCTGGACGGATGGGATTATTAATGGGTGGAAGCACGCCCGCATGAAATCTGCCCGTTATACCGCAGGAAGCCAAGGGCCTAAGGCGGCGGCGGATCTCCTGACTGCGGATGGTAGGCAGTGGCATGAGACTATCTCGGAGTAACCGCTCAAAGTAAGCGGGTTTCTCCCTACAAACCCCTGGATATATGAGCGTTTTTAGTATATATGTGGCCCGAGAAATGGCCACAACCAGAAGCGCTAACGTATCCCTATGACGACCTCCACTGAATCCCCCAAAAAGCTTTATATCAAAACCTATGGCTGCCAGATGAATGTGTATGATTCACAGCAGATGGAGAATCTCCTGAAGCCTCTGGGCTACGCGCCGTCTGAGACTTCCGAAGATGCCGATATGGTGATCTTGAACACCTGTCATATCCGCGAGAAAGCGGCGGAGAAAATGTATTCCGAATTAGGTCGCATCAAGGAACATAAGGAAGATAAAAAAGACGGGATGGTCGTTGCGGTCGCAGGATGCGTAGGCCAGGCGGAAGGGGAAGAAATTTTTAAGCGCGCGCCGTATGTGGATATCGTGGTAGGCCCGCAATCCTATTACAATTTACCGGAATTGGTCGCACGGATTAAACGCGATGCCGGCCATGCGATTGACCTTAATTTTGTGGAGAATCAAAAATTCGATGCACTGACCGAGACCGCTGCGAATAACGCAGGGCCTTCGGCGTTTGTATCCGTGCAAGAAGGTTGTGATAAATTCTGTACCTTCTGCGTGGTGCCTTATACGCGGGGTGCGGAATATTCGCGTGCTGTGGGAGAAGTCTACCGCGAGACGGTGAAGCTCGTGGCAGGGGGTGCGAAAGAAATCATGCTGCTAGGGCAAAACGTGAATGCGTATCACGGCGAAGGGCCTGAAGGCAAAAGCTGGTCGCTTGCGGAATTGATTGAGCATCTCTCGGGAATCGATGGCTTAGAGCGCATTCGTTACATCACCTCGCACCCGCGCGATATGCACGAGGCACTCTATACCGCGCATGCCAAGAACCCGAAGCTCATGCCGTTCTTGCATTTGCCAGTCCAGGCCGGGTCCGATCGCATTTTAAAAGCGATGAACCGCAAACATTCGCGCGATCAGTATTTCGCGATTATTGATAAGTTCCGCAGCTTACGTCCGGACATGATGTTTTCTTCGGATTTCATCGTCGGATTCCCAGGCGAAACAGAAGAAGATTTCGAGCAGACGCTGGATCTCGTACGTCGAGTGGGCTATGGCCAATGTTATTCGTTTAAATACAGTCCGCGCCCTGGCACGCCTGGCTCGCAGATGGATGACCAAGTGCCGGAGGAAGTTAAAACGGAGCGCCTCACGCGGTTGCAGGAATTATTGAACGAACAGCAGCTGGTGCTGAATCAGGCATCGCTGGGGAAAACCTATCCGATACTTCTGGATCGCAAAGGTCGTCGTCCAGGGCAACTCTTAGGCCGCAGCCCGTATATGCAATCGGTCTATGTGGAAGGTTTGGATGAAAGCTATTTCGGGCAGATCATCGATGTGAAAATCACCGGAGCGTTTCCGAAGAGTTTGTCAGGGGAGATGGTGGGAAGTGGGGAGAGGAAGCGGGCTTAAATTGTATAAAACTCAGTTTGATATTTTGTAAAATATAGGAACATATACTGTCCGTCTAACATTGATAAAGTAAGCGTTATGAAAATGCAGAATTCTGGGGTAAGACGTATCGAATATGCGGGATTCTGGAGACGCGTAGGTGCTGATGTATTGGATTATCTAATAATTCCTAATATATTGGTTTCATTGCCTATTTTCTATTTTCGTATGCAAGCCCGAGGTCATGTTGTGCCGGGCAACTTAGACAATATTTTTGAACTATTTATATTACTTTCTCCGTTTTTATATGGTTTCTATTTAATTTTTCCCCTAGGTCGATCGGGAGCAACACTAGGGATGAAAGTCTTAAAAACTACAATTCTTGCTACAGAGGCAGAGAGAGTTTCGTTTAAAAGAGCTTTTTGTAGAGCGGCTATTGATATAGTATTTTTTTCTCTCGCCATAATGAATTATTGGCGCCTCATACCTTTTTTTGATGCCAATGGTGTGATAGAAACTACACAAGATATATGGTTTTTGGGTAATCTCGTTGTTGTATTATTGAATCATGAAAAAAAATCTCTTCGTGATTTTTTTGCGGGTACAGTAGTTGTTCGTGTAATACAAGAGGAAAAACTAACGTAGGAGAGGAGTCACATGACCAGAAAAACAAGTATTAAAGCGGTCTGTATCGGTTTGGCAATTGGTTTAATAGGATCAATGGTGACATCTGTAGCAGTAGCATTTTTATTATTAGGTAATTCGATTACAGTCGAAAATGCGGAAAACCTGGATTCGAATAATATCTTTCTTATTCTTCACGCACTTTTGACTGTGATATTTATGTTCTTAAGCGGATATGTAGCAGCTAGGATAGGTAAAGAATATCCTATGCATAATTCCATAATTGTTGGGCTGATTCAATTTGTTATGTTTTTACTGTTCGTTTTGCCTGGAGATTATCAGATAACATGGCAAACGGCAGCAATTATGCTAATACTTGTTCCGGCTGTGTATTGGGGGGGTAAAGTTGCTTCCAAAAAAATATAGGCTGAAGGTATGAGTCTCTCTGGCAACCATTAACATCCCCCTTTATCTCTCCCCCAATTTCGCTTAAGATGCCTTCCCGTTAACTACACGGGAATTCTCCATGAGCGCCTTCACCATCCTGACTATTTTCTCACTCGGCTGTGTTGTCTCGTGGCTCATGGCCGGGCCGATGAAGAAAATCGGTGTGTCAGTAACCGTCATTGAACTCATCATTGGTTTTATCTTAGGCAACTGGTTTATCTCAGCCGATGCGGCCAAAGCGCTCGGTGGGGTTTCGGAAATCGGTGCGCTCGCGCTCTTTTTCCTGGTGGGCTTACATGCGAATGTCAGTGAAGCCAAAGCATTTAAACGCGATATCGCGATGGTGGTGGGGATCGGCGCGATTGTGCCCCTCGTCATCATAGGGGCGATCTATAAACCCTTGCAACTCACCCACGCAGAAGCACTGTTTGCGACCGCTACCATCATGGCCACCGGCGTGGGCGTGGTGATGCGGGTATTGCAGGAGTTCCGCTATACGGGCACGCCTTCGGGGAGATTCTTGCTTGCGTGCTCGGTGATCGAAGATTTCCCCGCGATATTGCTCCTTTCTTTTGCGTCTTCGTACGCGGTGCATGGGGCGTTGACGGGCGAGATGCTCACTAGCCTCGGCGTGACCTTTGGGTTCGGCGTGAGTTCTGTGATCATTGCAAAATTATGGCTTAAGCGGATACATCTCTTTTCGATTCCCTTTCCGTTATTGCTGCCAGCGGTGATTGTTGCGGCATGGTTGACGGATCTGTTGGGCGTGACGTCGCTTTTAGGCGCATTCCTCGTCGGGCTGTTGTGCAAATACAGCGATAAAAAGGATTACGAGGGCTATACGCAGCCCATCACGGATTTTTTTATCCCGGTATTTTTTATTATGGTCGGAATGCGCATAAAATTGGAGACTTTATTGCAGCCAGAAAGCTGGTTGCTGGCCACTGCGCTAATCATGGTTGCATTTATTAGTAAAATAGTGTGTTTTATGGGCATTCGCAAAAAGACAATCCAATCGGGGATTGATCCATGGGTCGTGGCCTTTGGTATGGTGCCCCGAGGATTGCCGGGATTGGTATTTGCGACTGTGGCGTTAAATTCGGGCTTCATCAGCGATAATCTTTTCGCAGGCCTAGTGTTGATGGTCACAGTGACAAATACGTTAGGACTGACGTTGCTTTCAACCCGTTTAAAGGCAATGAAGAACAACTGAATTAATAATGTTAATTTCTAGGAGAAATCGATGACTGAGACGAAAGACGGAAAAAAATGCTGCGGAAAATTCAAAAAAGTATTGTTTGGGTTAGTCGCGATTGTTGGCATATTGGCAGTAGTCGTTGCGATGCAGCCAGATGAGTATAGTGTTTCTCGCACAGCGACGATTGCAGCTTCACCTGCAAAAGTATTTGAGCAAGTAAACAATCTCCAAAACTGGAATGCATGGTCTCCTTGGGCGAAGCTTGATCCAGAAGCGAAAAGCACCTTTGAAGGTCCAGAGGCGGGTACTGGTGCGATTATGCGCTGGGAAGGCAATAAGGAAGTCGGTGTAGGCAGCATGTCCATTACTGAGAGCCGTCCAGATGAAGCGGTTATCATTGGACTTGAGTTCATCAAACCAATGACGGGTCAAGCAACAGCAGAATTTACTTTCAAAGAAGAAGGTAAAGAGACGGTTGTTACATGGACAACCTCTGGCAAAAACAATTTCGTTGGTAAAGCAGTTAGCTTGGTCATGGATTGCCAGAAAATGATGGGTGGTTATCAAGAAGAAGGCTTGAATAACATTAAAGGGATTGTAGAGGCACCGAAGGAAGAAAAACTTGCCGAATAATACGCCTGAATTTACTATTACTCGGACGTTTAATGCGCCGCGGGATCTCCTGTTTCAAGCATGGAGCGACCCGCAGCGCATGGCACAGTGGTGGGGACCGCGCGGCTTCATGATCCAGGCATCGAACCTGGATTTTCGTGTGGGTGGTTCCTACCATTATTGCCTGCTCGCGCCCGATGGACTTTCCGTATGGGGCAAGTTCGTCTATCGCGGGATTGACATTCCTTCCCGCCTGGTATGGGTGAATTCGTTTTCCGATGAAAAGGGAAATGTCATACGCCATCCTTTTAGCCCTAACTGGCCACTCGAATTACTCACAGATGTGACTTTTGTTGAACAAGGGAATCAAACGAAAGTGACCGTACAGTGGATTCCATTGAATTCGACCGCAGCGGAAACTCAAGCCTTTGAGATGGGACGCATGATGATGCAGCAGGGTTGGATCGGGACGTTTGATCAGCTGGCGGAATACCTTTCAAAAGCATAGGCTTCACTCATTACGAGATCAGACTCTTAATCAATATCCTGCTGATACTTATCCTTAAAATGCGACAGCGTGAAGAGTGAAACCACTGCGCATATCATGATATACGCCGCAACAATCGCATTATTTCCCGTCTCCTTAATAAGCCAGGTCGAGACCAGCGGTGCTGTGCCGCCAAAAAGGGCTGCGCAGACATTATACGAAATCGCCATGCCGGTATAGCGCACGCTGGTGGGCAATAATTCCACCAATACTGCCGGCACCGGGCCAATATAAAGCCCTAAGAAGAGGGCAAAGATGATTTGGGCCGTGAGCGCATAAATAAACACGCCAGAGGCCGTCAGCGCGAAAATAGGATACGCAAAGATAAGATAGCCAATGGCGGCCCCAATCAAGATGCGTTTGCGGCCAATTTTATCCGAAGCCCAGCCCGAAACGAGTACAACCGGTATCAAGAATACCATGCCGATCAGATTGATGAGCAACGCGTCATCCAGTGGTGCGCCAATGATTTTGGAATAATAGGTGATCATGAACACGCTAAAGATATAAAAAGGCACGGTCACGGATATGTAAATTCCTATCGCTTGCGCCATTTTCATGAAATGTTTGGTAAATACATCATGAATTGGGCGTTTGGATAAGGCCCCCGCACTTTTGGCTTTAGTGTATTTGGGGCTTTCATGGGTAAATTTTCGAATGTAGAAACCCACAAAACCAATCGCGATACCGATAATAAACGGCACCCTCCACCCCCAGGAAAGGAGGTCTTCCTGGCTAAGAGTTTCCGCAAAGAAGGTTGCAACCAAGGAACCGGCCAACATCCCGAGTACGAGACTGATGATGGTGGTGCTGCCTGCAGCACCGCGGCTGTTATCTTTGGAATGTTCCACAATAAAGGTGATCGAGCCGCTAAACTCGCCGCCAAGCGAAAGTCCTTGTAACAGGCGAATCACAGTCAAGAGTATTGGAGCAAACACGCCGATTTGCTCATAGGTCGGCAGCAAACCGATACAGGCGGTTGGGATTGCCATCAACAAAATGGAAAGGGTGAGCGAAATCTTTCGGCCGTATTTGTCGCCGAGCATTCCAAAAAAAATAGCACCAAATGGGCGCATTAAGAAGCCAGCAGCAAAGGCACCATAGGTTGAAATCAGGGAAATATACGGGTCGCTTGAGGGGAAGAATTGCTGGCTAATGACGGTGGCGAAATAACCATAGAGAGCGAAATCATACCACTCCAATCCATTTCCAATCATTCCCGAAATAACGACTTTCCGCATAGTGCCTTTTGCTATTTATTGGTATGTAAAGCAAAGATAAGAAAAGGTGGTAGGGGGTGAGGGACTTGAACCCCCGACCAAGGCGTTATGAGCGCCCTGCTCTAACCACTGAGCTAACCCCCCATAATCACTACTATCGCTTGCTGCAAACAATGACTTACTTCGCTTCCGCTGCTCATGTACGTTTAAGTACATTCCGCTGCGGTTCTCGTAACTCCTTGTTTTCGCTGGCGCGCTAGCGTAATTCTTGGAAATACATCATGATCCGTAGAAAAACGGGGTCACTTATACCATCCTTGTACCCAAAAGCCAAGCGCTTCCGGTTGTACTGTGCTATCTTAAGCGCTCTTCGCCTTCTTAGGAACTTTAATGACAACCGTATTAGCGACTTTGTCGTGGAAACACTGGTGCCGTGGGTCCCATTTCATCCAGAAAAAGCCCAGCATCAGCGGGAGTATCGAGAGAATATAACCTAAGAACCTGCGTATATACTGCCAGGTGGTAGGAGGCGCAAAAGTATCTGCATCGACAATCCTCATGCGTAGAATTATCTTTCCTGGCGTTGCTGAGCGGTAATGCCAGAATACGAGCACAACCAGCGCAGCGATAACGATCTGCATGGCCTGTTCGATGACAAGCCCTTTTGCCCCGCCGGTTTCCACAAAAGATTGGAATTGCTCGCGAAGTGCGGCTTCATCGTGGGAGGCTTGCTGCTGCACAATCTGGCCTAGCATGTTGCTTGGAACCTGGCCGCCAAAATAGAGGCTCACCAACAGTGATAAAATAGGAGCCAGGATAATTACGCTTAAAATGGTATCAATCACGCTGGCATAAAGACGCGGCGTAAAATCCACATACTCTACTTCTTGTGATGGCGTTGCGGTTCCAAAAGATTCCATCCTGTTATCCTCCTAAAAATTATGCGGCTTTTTTCACCGTAGTTTGTCCACCCATATAAGAGCGAAGCACATTCGGGATCACAAACGAGCCATCGGCTTGTTGGTAATTTTCCAAGATCGCGACAATCGTCCGGCCAATCGCAAGGGCGGAGCCATTGAGCGTATGCGGGAAAAGTTTATCTTTATCCGTGCCAGCAATCCGGTAGCGTGTCTTCATACGGCGTGCCTGGAAATCTCCGCAATTTGAGCAGCTGGAGATCTCACGGTAGGTATCTTGCCCAGGCAGCCACACTTCGAGGTCATACGTCTTCTTCGCGGTGAAGCCCGTATCGCCGGTGCATTTCAAGATTACACGGTAAGGGAGCTCCAGACGCTTTAAGACTTCCTCGGCAATAGAAGTCATGCGTTCATGTTCTTTGACGGATTCTTCCGGTGTGGTAATGCTGATCAGCTCCACTTTCGAGAACTGGTGCTGGCGGATCATCCCGCGCGTATCTTTTCCGGCCGAACCTGCCTCAGAGCGGAAGCACTGAGAATAGGCGGTCAAACGTAGGGGAAGCTCTTCTTGTTCCAGAATCTTTTCGCGCACCAAGTTCACCAGTGCCACTTCCGAAGTAGGGATGAGCCAATAACCATTGGTGGTCTGAAACGCATCTTCGGCGAATTTCGGCAATTGGCCAGAGCCAAACATCGCATCGTCTTTTACTAATGCGGGAGGGGTGATTTCGGTATAGCCAAATTCTGTAGTGTGCATATCGAGCATGAAGCTCGCAAGTGCACGTTCCATGCGGGCAAGTTCACCTTTTAGAATAGAAAAACGTGCGCCAGAAATTTTAACAGCTTGTTCAAAATCAAGTAACCCTAACCCTTCGCCAATATCAAAATGCTGTTTTGGAGAAGCGATGGCGGGTTTTTTACCCCAGGTGCGGATTTCCTTGTTATGCGCTTCATCCGTTCCATCCGGGATATCGGCATCCATTATGTTGGGAAGTGCTAGCAGCAGCGGCTCTAAGTTATCTTCATTGAGTTTTGCTTCATAATCTGCAATTTTTTGGTTAAGCAGCCGCGCGCGTTCCTGTACTGCATCCGCATTCTGGCCTTGTGATTTAAGCTTACCTACTTCCTGAGCGAGCGTTTTGCGCTCCTGTTGGAGTTGCTGGATTTCCGTCTGGAGTTGGCGTTTTTCTTGATCAAGGCCAAGTATCTGTGAGGAAATATTGGAAAGCCCACGGCGTCGCATGGCGGTTTCAAAGCTTTCAGCATTCTCACGAATATATTTTATATCATGCACGGTGTGGGTCCTTATGTTCTTCGTTTAAAGGAACAGTTGCCTGTTCTTTTGCCTTGCGCGCCTCCATCCGGCTGCACGCGAGGATAGAAATTTCGTACAAGAGAAGTAGCGGTATGGCAAGGCCAATCTGGCTAATCACATCCGGAGGGGTCAGGATCGCCGCCACAATCGTGATTAGAACAATCGCATAACGGCGCTTTTTGCGTAAACTGCTGGCGCTTACTACCCCAATGCGGGCAAGCAGAATCAGCACAAGTGGCAGTTGGAAGGCTATCCCAAAGGCGAAAATAAGCTGAAGCACAAGCGAAAGATATTCGCTCACCCGCGCTTCAAGCTGGATGGGAAGGTCAGTCGTGCCTTGTGGCTGTTCGAAGCTCAAGAAAAATTGCCATGCCAGGGGGAAGATAAAGTAATAGACCAGTGCTGCGCCCATGAGGAAAAGAATCGGGGAGCTAATCAAAAGCGGCAGGATCGCTCGCTTTTCGTTCTTATAGAGTCCTGGCGCAATAAAGAGATAAATCTGGCTCGCGATAATGGGGAATGAAACAAAAAGCGCCGTGTAGAGGGCTACTTGCATATAGGTGAAAAAGGCTTCTGTGAGGCCGGTATAAATGAGTTTCCGGGAACTACCCTCGCCGTAAATATCCGCAAGCGGCTGCACCAGAAAAGCGTAGATATGTTCGGCGAAGCAATAGCTTACCCCAAAGGCAATAAGGAACGCGACGCTCGCATACATCAAGCGCTTCCGAAGCTCGATTAAATGCACAATCAGTGGCGCTTTGCTTTGTTCGATGCGATCCTGTTCTTGGGGGGTAGGCATATTACTGACCGTCCGTATCGTTATCAGAGGCCGGTGGGGCAGGGGCGGCGTTGTCTTCTGGTTTTTTCCGTGCATTGATCATATCTGAAATATCGTAAGCATCCCAGGCCTTTCCATCCTCATCAATGATTTTGCGGACATCCTGATTAATTTTGTTGGCTTCGGCTTTGAGGTCGGTGATATCGTTATCAATTCCTGTTTCTGCGACGACTTCGTCTAAGGATTTTTTGAAGTCCGCAGCCAATCCCGCAAAGGCGCGCATCGTTTTGCGTATGCTGCGCACCACGGTGGGAAGCTCTTCTGGTCCGATGACAAGAAGCGCAACGACGAGAATCACCCCCGTTTCTGCCCAGGAAAGACCTAACATACGATCCTAATTATCCTTGAAAATTGAATGTGACTGGGAGCAAGTTTATTTGCCTCTGGAACCATCGAGCGTATCATCTCCCCGGCTAAGCGTCATGCCCTCTTGCCGCCCGCCACGGCTATAAAGAAAGCTTTTAAACGATATGCTTAGGCCCTGTTCCATAAGAGAGAACACTTTCTCCAGATGTTTTTGTAAGCTATCCGTGACCCTTCCCCATGCATGTCCTAACTGTGCGATGACGCCCGAGGTATGTTCAAGTTGCTCTACCGTATTTTCCTTGCTTTTGGTAATAGCAAGATAAAGCGTGCGCATCGCATTTTCAATCCGCCGCTTCTTTAAAAGTCCTGGCTTCTTGCCCGTTTTCACATATTCACGATATTCTTCCGAAAGGACATTCGCCGTTTCTTCAATGGCTTCGATAAGGGGTTCGATCACAGTGAGTTGATGATCGGGATTGTCGATATCGGGATGTTCAACCGTATCCACCAGCTGTTCCGCAAAGTCATACAGCTCCATGATGCTATCATGGATTTTTTGCTGTTCTGAGGTAACTTGCGGCTGTGGCGCCATAACCTGCAAGATGTTTAGGTTTATCGACTTAAAAAGGCCATTATATACGGGAAGGGACCCAAATGTATACTGAATTATAGGGAATATAAGCGCCCCCCTTACATCCCCTTGTAAGAGGCTCGGACATAGGATATGTTCAAGTCAAAGATTAGGTATGTCCCGTCCCTAACCGACGGTAATTATTCTTAAGTTCAAGGAAGAGGAACTATGCACACCCATTTTGAGAAAGTAGCGTTACCTGCCGAGGGAGCCCTGGTTATTCGCGTATATGAAGATATGAAGCTAGGCATCAAAGCGGAAGAGCTTGATAAAAAAACCGGCGGCGCGATTGCTCGTGCATTAAAAAATGCTTCCCATTTTAAAGGGAAAAAAAGCGAAACACTCTCGATCCTCGCGCCTGCTGGGGTGAAGAACCCGCTGATCCTGCTGGTGGGGTTAGGCAAAACCAAAGATATTACGACACGTATATTCGAAGAAGTGGCAGGAAAGCTTTATAGCGCACTATTGCCTTCAAAAGTACGGGAAGCATGTGTGCTGTTTGAGAACAACACCGATGTCAAAATTTCCCTATCGGACCAAGCGGCGCATATGGCTTATGGAATGAAGCTAAAGAGCTACCGTTTCGATAAATACCGCACCAAAGAAAAACAGGAAAATAGGCCACAGCTTCAAGATGTGACCTTCCAGCTGGATAAGCCCGATGCGGCACAGGATTTCTACGAGAATTATTTGAAGAAAATCGCCAATGGCGTGTTCTTTGCGCGTGACCTCATCACCGAGCCGCCAAACGTACTTCATCCAGAAAGCTACGCAGAACGTTGCGAGCAGCTGGAGGATATGAATATTGAAGTGAAAATTCTGGGCGAAAAAGAAATGCAGCTTCTGGGTATGGGCGCATTGCTTGGTGTGGGCCAGGGAAGTATACGCGAATCCAAAATGGTGATTATGCGCTGGTTTGGCGATCCAAAAGGTCGTGATGCACAGCCTTTGGCATTCGTTGGAAAAGGTGTGACATTCGATACCGGTGGTATTTCCATCAAGCCTGCTACGGGCATGGAAGATATGAAGTACGATATGGGTGGATCGGCGGCAGTCGTAGGACTCATGAAGGCATTGGCAGGGCGTAAAGCGAAGGTCAATGCGGTTGGAGTGATTGGATTGGTGGAAAACATGCCAGGCCATAATGCGCAACGTCCAAGTGATGTGGTGAGCACCATGTCAGGCCAGACGGTCGAAGTGTTGAATACTGATGCAGAAGGTCGGCTCGTTTTGGCGGATGCATTGTGGTATACGCAGGATAATTTCAGCCCGAAATTTATGGTGAACCTGGCGACCTTAACCGGTGCTATCACCGTTGCATTGGGCAGTGAATATGCGGGACTGTTCTCGAATAACGATAAACTCTCTGCAAACTTGGTCAAAGCCGGCCAGGCGGTGAATGAACGTCTGTGGCGCTTCCCGATGGGCGAAGAGTACGATAAGTACTTAGAGTCCAAGATTGCCGATATGCAAAATATCAGCAATGGCAAGGGTGCAGGTAGTATCACCGCTGCGCAATTCCTTGAGCGCTTTGTGAACAAAACCCCATGGGCGCATTTGGATATCGCCGGTGTGGCGTGGGCTCGCAAAGATGTGGATATTTGTCCAGAAGGTGCGGTTGGGTTTGGCGTACGCCTGCTCGATCGCCTAGTGGCTGATAATTACGAAAGCTAGTTTGGTTTATGGCAGAAATTAGTTTTTACCATTTACATGTGTCTCCCCTCGAGAAGGCCTTGCCGCGCTTGCTTGAGAAGGTGATTGCCAAGAGCAAGCGGGCGGTTATACGTGCGGGCTCCGATGAGCGCGTTGAGGTGCTAAATCAGGCGCTGTGGACCTATACCACCAAAGTATTCTTGCCCCATGGAAGCAAGAAAGATGGGTTTATCGACCGACAGCCGATTTATCTGACCGCAGGAAATGATAACCCGAATGGGGCATCGGTGTTGGTAATGGTGGATGGTATCGAGTTACCGCTTGCTGATGCGGCCACTTCCGGTTATGAGAAGTTCCTTGATATGTTTGATGGTACAGATGCTGCACAGCTAGAGGCTGCTCGCAAACGTTGGAGCGCTTATAAAGAAGCCGGCCATAGCCTTGTCTACTGGAAGCAGAATGCGAAAGGTGGTTGGGAAGAAGGCGCGCGGACGTAAGAAAAATTTTTGGCAGGTGATTTTTGCGTTGTTTTCATCCTCAAATCCTCACGTACGTTAACGTACGCTCTGGTTTTGTGGGCGCAAATGTCTAAGAATCCCCTCTCCAAAAAGTTTTTCTATAAATTATTTTGGAAGTTGTAATGGAAGAGCATACCCGAAGCAAAGTGCTTCGCCTAAAAGACCTGTTAACAGCCAAGCCACCCAAAGTGAGTTTTGAATTCTTTCCGCCCAAAACGGAAGAGATGGAAAGCATCCTGTGGCAGTCGATCCAAGAGCTGGCGCCGTTATCGCCGCATTTCGTTTCTGTGACATATGGTGCTGGCGGAACAACGCGCGAACGCACTCATGCGACACTTAAACGTATTCTCACCGAAACCACACTCCGTCCTGCCGCACATTTTACCTGTGTGGGTTCCAGCAAAGACGAGATTCGTGAAATACTCGAAGAATATTGGGCGATGGGCGTGCGTCATATTGTGGCACTTCGCGGTGATCCGCCAGAAGGTGCAAATGGTTATAAACCCCATCCTGGAGGCTATGCTTATGCCTCGGATTTGGTGGAAGGGATTCGGACCATTGCTGATTTTGAAATCAGTGTGGCTGCCTATCCTGAAACCCACCCGGAAGCGGTGAGTGCGACAAGTGATTTGGATTATCTCAAACGCAAAGTCGATGCCGGTGCAACACGCGCAATCACGCAGTTTTTTTTCGATACGGAACAATATCTGCGTTTTATCGAGAAGGCCAATAAGATTGGTATTAATGTTCCGATTGTACCAGGTATTTTGCCCGTGACGAATTTTTCCCGTGCGGTCGATTTTGCTGGAAAATGTGGTGCAAACGTTCCAAAATGGTTTGCCCATATGTTTGATGGATTAGATGATCAGCCGGCAACACGGAATCTGGTCGCAGCAATTGTGGCGGCGGAGCAATGCCAGCAGCTACAGGCTGAAGGCGTGGAAGAGTTCCATTTCTATACCCTAAACCGTGCGGGACTTACCCGTGCGATTTGTCACATACTCGGCATTCGGCCCGGACAAAGTTGAGGATTCAAGAAAAAGGATATTTATGCTGCGTATGCTACTTATCCTGCATTTTTGTATGGTCGTTCCGGTGCTCTGGTTTGCCTTGTTTCCAGAAACGTCCTTTTGGAAAAAGCGTCCGCGCTATTTAAGGCCACCCCATGCATGGTGGGTATTCGCAGCATTGGTAATCGGTATTTTAGGGTTATTCTGGGCAATAGCGCTAAGCCATATCGGTACCGCATTGCCGTATGATGCGTTTGTTGATTCGGATTAATTGCGCCTATGGACACATCCTCCGTCACCAAAATTTCCTTACCCAGCTGGGTGCTAACTCCCGAAACAAAGGCGGTGTGCGAAGCCTTGTCACAAGGGAATATCGCGCCACGGTTGGTAGGCGGATGTGTGCGCGACATACTGGCCGGAGCCTCTGGAGCGGATATCGATATTGCTACCGCATTGACGCCCGAAGAAGTGATGGCGCGGTTGAGTGCACGGGGGATTAAAGTCGTACCAACGGGTATTGATCATGGGACCGTAACTGCGGTGCTGAACCATATTCCGTTTGAAATTACAACACTTCGGAAAGATACCGCTTGTGATGGTCGTCATGCGAAGGTGACCTATACGGATAATTGGGAAGAAGACGCAGCACGCCGGGATTTCACGATCAATGCGATGTCGATGACGATCGATGGTACACTTTATGATTATTTCGGCGGAAGAGAGGATTTAGCCCAAGGTATCGTGCGTTTTGTAGGCGATGCGGATGCGCGGGTTAGGGAAGATTATTTGCGAATTTTGCGGTTCTTCCGGTTCTATGCGCGCTTTGGCCGGGGGAGTGTTGATAAAGCAGGCTTAGCCGCCTGTAGTTTGCATCAAGCAGGAATCGATCAGCTTTCGGGCGAACGTATTCAGCAGGAAATGCTGAAATTACTTCAAATCCCTGGGTCGTTATGTGCCATCTCTTTGATGGTACGGGAAGGAATCGCATCGCGAATTATTCCTGGTATAGAGAATACGAACCTGCTTTCAAACCTGCTCGAGGTCGAGAAAGAAGCGAAGCAGAAAAAGGACGTGAACAGGGCATTAGTACGCTTGGCGGCGCTGGTGAGGGGGGCTTTATCCCAAACGAAAGATGTTGCTAACCGCTGGAAGCTCTCGCGTGCCGATGCAGAGCACTTAGACGAACTTTGTAATCCGAGATACCAGATTGTTTCGGATATGTCCGAAGCCGCACAAAAAGCAGTTCTTCGGCAATTAGGCAAACCACTGTTTATGGAACGGGTGTTGTTGACCTGGGCGGAAGAAGGGGTGGTCCATAAAGAGGCATTCCAGCAAATGCTCACTCTTGCAATGCATTGGGAAGTTCCTGAATTCCCGGTACAGGGAAAGGATATCCTTGCGCTTGGGATAGCGCCAGGCAAGCAGGTGGGGGATATTCTGAAAACTGCTGAAGCATGGTGGGAAGAAGAGGGATATGCACCCGATAAAGCTGCGATAGTGACCCGAATCCGCCGCTATATATTGTAGTCAACCGCAAGCTAAGGGTTGACGCCCCTTATTCGTCTCGTTAGTGTAGGTTTGGCGTAATAACGCACTGAATAAATTAATAAAGGAACAGCGAATGGCTGTACGTCTTGTAAAAAAAGTACTGATCTTTGTCCTGTTCCTTTGTGTGTTGGCGGCATTGGGGGGAGGAGGTTATTTCCTCTATAATACCCGGGATACGGCGCCGGAAGGGTCGGTATGCGATCCTGAGCACGCGAGATATGAGAAAACCTTCTGCAATAATGTGGGTCGCAGTGCCTATATTATTGCATCGGATAAAAAAATAGAACTGGGTACTATTTTTGGAGTTACCTGGCGGGCGCGGGGAGATATCATTGGTGGGACGGGGAAACTGCAAAAACGTTCGGACCGCAATCGCTATTATTACATGATCAGTAAAGATGCGGGCAAGCATTTTGCCATTGAGCGCGTTGAAAATATACTCCTTAAGTAGCCTGTTTGCTTAAGTGAAACCTGAAATCCGGGTGAAATAAGGCTTGCAGAAGGCGGGCTCCTGTGCTAAACCCGCTCTCGGAAGCGTGGCCGAGTGGTTTAAGGCAACGGTCTTGAAAACCGTCGTGGGGCAACTCACCGTGAGTTCGAATCTCACCGCTTCCGCCACTTCTCTTTATCATACACTATCAAAAAATCTCATGCACATTCTATAATGCAGACACTGTGCGGCTCCTGACGCGTATTGATAGCTCATGACCGATCATTCTAAACATTGACAGATCGATAGTCTGGAGGGTATTCCTAGGGACGCCACTAGATAGAAAATACAAAATACCCTCAGATGCTAACTGAAATAGCCATTAAGAACGCCAAACTTTCCGATGGCGGTGGTATGAAGTAGCTTTTTCCAACACGCTGATCCGGGTGAAAGAAGGTTACGTCACGGAAATGCACATTGACACCGACGAAGCCAATGCCGCCGGGATTGCCTTCGCTACGAAGGGCGAACTAGTGATGAATGAAACACGCGGAGAAGCGGATATCATAGCAAAGAAAAATATGAAACTGAATGAGAGGAAAACGGCATGACTATGTTAGCGGGAAAGAAAGGGCTGGTGGTTGGTATCGCCAACGATGCGTCTATTGCGTGGGGCTGCGCGAAGGCGTTCTACGATCATGGCGCGGAGCTGGCAGTCACCTATCTGAATGACAAGGCGAAAGCCTATGTGGAACCGCTTGCGCAGAAATTAAACGCACCGATCTGCATGAAGCTGGACGTGACGCAGCCACAGGAACAGGAAGCGTTGTTTTTAGCTATTGGAGAGAAATGGGAAAAGCTCGATTTCCTGCTGCACTCCATCGCCTTTGCACCGAAAGCGGATTTGCAGGGACGCGTGGTGGATAGCACCAGCGAAGGATTCACGCAGGCGATGGATATATCCTGCCATTCGCTGATGCGCCTCGCTAAAGCCGCCGAACCGCTGATGAAAGACGGCGGTTCCATCCTCACTATGAGCTATTTTGGCGCCGAGAAAGTGGTTACGCATTATAACCTGATGGGGCCCGTGAAGGCGGCACTGGGAGCCAGTGTGAAATATCTATCCGCTGAACTGGGAGCACAGCATATCCGTATCAATGCGCTATCACCCGGTCCAGTCAAGACCCGTGCTGCATCCGGCCTCACAGATTTTGATAAACTGATGGAAGAAGCCGCCAGTAAAGCGCCACTGCACCAGCTAGTAACACTGGAGCAGATCGGTGAAATGGCAGCCTTTCTGGTTTCCGACAACGCCAAACAAATCACCGGCCAGACGATTTATGTGGACGCCGGATATAATGTGAGGGGGTCATGATGGCAGAAAGCTATACCACGCTGACAGAACAATTTCCTTGGATTGCTACTTTGGTTGGCATCACCTGCCTCGTACTCGCAGCGTGGCTGACTAATTCTGTTTTTAAGCGGCTTATTCTGCGCGGTATCCAGCGTGCGCTCTCTTCCACATCCTATGGCCGGGATGAAGAATTGAAGCGCCACGGCGTTATACAGCGGCTGGCAAACGTCATGCCTGCCATGATAATTATAGAGGGTATCATCCTTATTCCCGGTCTTCCTGAAGCAGCAGTAATCGTCGTTAAAAATGTCTGCACCGCCTTTATTGTTCTGACGCTTGCGCTTGCTATCAGCGCCACACTGAACATTGTGAATGTCATTTATTGCAGAAGACCGGATGCACATCTTCGTCCCATAAAAGGTTACTTACAGCTCGCGAAGCTGGTGATGTTTATTATCACGGTGGTACTTATCATTGCCGTGCTGATTGACCGCTCTCCCCTAATTCTGCTTTCCGGCCTTGGCGCTATGGCGGCGGTACTTATGTTGGTGTTTCAGGATACGCTGCTTTCTTTTGTTGCCAGCGTACAGATTTCCTCTAGCGATATGGTGCGCGTTGGCGATTGGATTGAGATGCCTCAACTGCATGCAGACGGCGATGTGATCGACATTGCCTTGCATACTGTGAAGGTGCAGAACTGGGACAAAACCATAACCACCCTGCCTACGCGGAGACTCATTAGCGACCCTTTTAAGAATTGGCGAGGAATGCAGGAATCCGGCGGAAGGCGCATTAAGCGCTCGCTCTATCTGGACCAAAACAGTATTTATTTTCTCTCAGGCGATGAACAGAAACATCTGGGACGCTTCAAGCTACTGGAAAGCTATCTGAACAGGAAGAATCAGGAGATAAGTAGTTGGAATAGTACGCTGGGAGAAAAAGCAAGGGAAACAGTGAATACAAGGCGTATTACCAATATCGGTACGTTTCGCGCCTATGTGGAGCATTATTTGCGCGCTCATCCTGGCATTCATCAGGATATGACTCTGCTGGTACGTCAGTTAAGTCCTACACCAGAGGGATTGCCGCTAGAAATCTATTGCTTCACCAACACGATAAAGTGGGCGGAGTACGAAAGCATCCAGTCAGACATTTTTGACCATTTGCTGGCAATATTGCCTGAATTTGGGTTGCAGGTATTCCAGAATCCCAGCGGGACAGATATGCGAGGTTTTCTTGCACAATCACCCATACAATAAACTTTAAGGAACTGAGGTCATTATGGCGCTAATCGAGGAAACCTTCTTATCTCAACAGTAGTAATGGGCATCCGTGCAGCCTTTGTCGGCGGTATGGTTACCTCGAAACTGCGCCTTTCGCCGATTGTCGGTTATTTGCTGGCAGGCATCATTACTTGGTCCGCAGCTTATGACGTTTTTCCGCAATGAGTTGGATACCCTTCGCCATAAAAAAGAGCCCTGTTTGGGGCTTTTTGTGTATTGTCAGCCCAGGTATTTTTACATAAAGTCAAAGTCATTGATGGTAAGCAAGCCACTGACAGTACCAAGATGCGTCAATTCACCGCTCGAAATATTGTTATTAGTAGAGAATTCCGTATAAACATACACTGCGGTTTGTGTTGCACCCTGCACCACAATAATACCATCAGCCCCTGCTGTTGCAGTCACACCATAACCGTTCACTGCTGTAGCCACCGAAGCTGTACTGACAGCATTGGCATCACTAAGGCCTGAGATAAATATACCTTCATGGGTTGTACTGAAATTAACCGCTGCTGCTGAAACCCAAGTAATATCATCATCATTTGTGATATCGTCTAACTGCGTGTTGTACGGACCAGTAAAGATGACTTTATCCGTACCCACTTCGAACTGCGATACAGTATCCCCTCCTTCTGTACTATCATTATAGATGAGATAATCGACAGTACTGTCGTTGGAGCCAAGAGAAATTTGGTCAGCACCGGCACCGCCAGTGATCATATCACTACCCGTACCACCAGCGATCGAATCAACACCTGCGGCACCATTGAGAGTATCATCACCCCCACCACCCGTGATCGAATCATTCCCGGTATTTCCGGTAATAGAATCTGCACCAGATCCTACCGTTATAATCTGCCCACCCGTACCAAGGGTAATTGTATTGCCACCATTTCCTCCGGTGATTGTCGTAACACCATTATACATGGTAACTGTCGCAGCAGTGTCATCAAAAGTAACTTGCTCAATGCTGACAATAGTAGAACTGGCAAAAGAGAATGTCCCGCCGCCAGTAAGAGTAATGGTATCAGTACCACCAGCACCAGCCGAGCTATCAAAACCCCTAATAGTATCACTGCCAAGACCCGCTGCGGTGACATAGAACGTATCATTTCCGCTACCCCCTTGAACGGAGTCACTACCGCCACCCAGCGTAATGAAATCAGCACCCGTACCACCGAGAATCGTATCACTACCCGCACCACTAATAACCGTACCGCCAGTATAGACGGAAGTGATGGGGGAAAGATCCGAAAATCCATTGAATGGTGATATAGAATCTGCCAAATTTGCTATGGTAATGGCGTTATTAGAACTGTTATGGAGAGTAATAGTGCCAGTACTCATAACATTGTAAGAACTTGCCGTTGCGCCTGTATCCAAGCTAAGCGCGCCACCACTTGCATAATATTGGAAACCTTTGTTTGTAACCACGGTATCGCTGGTGGTAATGCTGCCTCCGCTCATTAATGCGATTTTCGACTGACTAAGTAGGTTTGTTGCTACTGCTCCCGTTAAATCGATGGTAGCACTATCCGAAATAGCCAAGAGATCTCCGCCCCCACTACCGTCAATCGATTGGCCTAGAGCAAAAACAGCACTGGTCATTATATAGATATCTGCCACCGCGGTTCCATCAATCGTGTAAACACCGCTTCCTTCGAGTAGCATCCGACTCTTATATGATCCACCAGAAGCTAGGTCATAAGCACCGGCAGTCATCAATTTAATATCTTTGGTGTTTGTTACGTTAGTTATGCTAAGCGCAAGGGATGTTCCATAAGAGTAAATTTCAATTCCATCGGTTGCGGATACAAAAAAATCAGCAAGGGTTAAAGAGTTTGCTCCTGTATCAAACCGTATCTCCTCTAAGTTGGTAACGTTCGCCAGGGCTGCAGAGCTAATAGTTCCTGCGGTTGTAAAACGTAGTTGGTCATTACTACCAGCGCCGGCGTTAATGGTGTCGGATGCACTAAAATTAGCAACAGTAAATGTAAAGATGTCATCACCCGAACTCCCTGTGGTGCTGTAGTTGGTAGCACCATACGTAATGGTCGCCGCCGCACCCACCTCAAGAACTTCAACAGAGCTCACGTTTATTGTAGTAAGATCAATGGTATCACCATCAGTAATAATCAACTTATCTCCCGTTCCCGAACTACCATTAATGGTATCAGCACTACTAAAGTTTGCATTTGTGTAACGGAATGTATCATTACCAGTACTACCTGTAATGCTAAAGTTAGTGCTACCAATGGTTAGATCCGTAGCAGCAGCAAGCGTAATCTTATCCACATCGGTGACATTCGTAACATCCGCTGAACCACCGCCTGTAATAGAAACGGTATCCGTACCGCCATTACCATCGATCGTATCGGCACTGGTAAGGTTAGAGGCAGCGAAGGTAAAGGTATCGTTTCCGGTACTACCCGTCGTATTCCAGTTTCCGGTGCCATAGGTAATCGTCGCAGCCGCACCCACCGTTAGGTTCTCAACACTCGTAAGGTTAGCGGACAAGGTACCAATATTAAAGGTTCCACCATCCGAAATCGTCAACGTATCCGTACCCAAACCACCATCAATCACATCCCAAGAGCCAACATTGGCAAGCGTGAAGATAAACGTATCGTTACCTGAACTACCCGTCGTATTCCAGTCCGCAGTACCGTACGTAATGGTTGCCGCCGCACCAACCTGAAGGTTTAAAATATTCCAAAGATTTACACCCTGTGTGCCGATATTAAACGTACCACCATCGGTAATAACTAATGTATCCGATGAAAAACCACCACCATTAATCGTATCAGCACTGCTAAAGTTCGCATTCGTGAACCGGAACGTTTCACTAGAACCTATACCACCATTAATACTAAAGTTACCGCTACCAACAGTCAAATCGACACCAATAGCATAAATAGTATCAACATCGGTGACATTCGTAATATCCGCCGAACCACCGCCGGTAATAGAAACGATATCCGTACCACCATTACCGACAATAGTATCAGCACTGGTAAGGTTCGAAGCAGCAAAGGTAAAGGTATCGTTCCCTGTGCTACCCGTCGTGTTGAAGTTCGCCGTACCATAGGTAATCGTCGAAGCCGCACCGACTGTCAGATTTTCAATACTGCTAAGGCTTGCGCCCAATGTACCGATATCAAACGTACCACCATCAGAGATATTGAGAGTATCCGTACCTAAGCCACCATCAATCGTATCAGCGGAAGTAAAGTTCGTACGCGTGAAGATAAATGTATCATTTCCTGAACTACCGAGAGTGCTGAAATTTGTGGCACCCATCGTAATAGTCGAAGCAGCACCAACACTAAGCCGTTCAATACCCGAGATATTTGTCAAACCAGAAACGAGGGTACTAAGGTTGAACGTACCACCATCAGAGATATTGAGAGTATCCGTACCTAAACCACCCGCAATCGTATCCGCAGAACTGAGGTTCGCCATCGTGAAGCTAAATGTATCGTCGCTTCCGCTACCGGTCGTATTGTAGTTTGCCGTGCTGTAGGTTACATCCGTAGCACCAGTTAGTGTAAGGTTATCTACATCAACGACATTAACGAGATCAATAGTACCACCACCTGTGATGGATAACGTATCCGTACCACCATTACCATTGATACTATCTGCGCTACTGAAATTAGATCCGGCAAAGATAAAGCTATCATTTCCAGTGCTGCCGGTTGTACTAAAGTTATTGGTGCCATATGTCACATTGGTAGCACTGGCAAGCGTGAGATTATCAACATCCGTAATATTCCTGATATCAATAGTACCCGTACCAGTAACCGCGAGCGTATCCGTACCGCCATTACCATTCACAGTATCAGCACTGGTCAAGTTAGCAGCATCAAAATTGAATATATCATTACTAGAGCTACCGGTTGTTGCAAAGTTGCCGGTGCCAAAGGTAATATCAGCCGCTGCGCCTACCGTCAGGTTTTCAACACTGGTGAGATTTGCTCCCAACGTGCCAATATCGAACGTACCACCATCGGTAATCACTAACGTATCCGTACCATTACCGCCATCGATTGTATCCGATGCACTGAAGCTTGCTAATGCATAACGGAAGATATCATTGCTTGTGCTACCCGTCAGATTGAAATTTGTCGTACTAAGAGTAATATCCGTAGCACCGTTGAATGTAATATTCTCAATCGCCGTAACATTACTAATATTAATGGTTCCTGAGGTTGTTACAACAAGTGTATCTGTACCTAAACCACCATCCAGCGTATCCGCGCTGGTTAAATTCGCTGCAGCGAAACGGAATGTATCATTTTCACTGCTACCGGTTGTGTTCCAATTTGCTGTACCAAATGTAATATCAGACGCCGTACCCACGGTGAGGTTCTCAACAGCCGATACGTTTGCTGCCAAGGTACCAATGTTAAAGGTACCGCCATCCGTAATTGCCAACGTATCGGTACCTAAGCCACCATTAATCGTATCGGCAGAACTAAAGTTTGCCAGCGCATAACGGAACGTATCATCACTGCCACTACTGGTCAGATTGAAATTTGTACTGCCCAGAGTAATATCCACGACACTGTCGAACGTAATGTTCTCAATGCCAGTAACGTTACTAACATCAATAGCTTCCGCACCGCTTACAGCAAGCGTATCGGTACCTAAGCCACCATCAAGCGTATCCGCACTGCTTAAATCCGTTGCAGCGAACCGGAACGTATCGTTACTACTACTACCCGTAATACTCATATTAGTAGTGCCAACGGTAATATCCGATGCTGCACCGACAGAGAATGCTTCTATGCTCGTCAGATTTCCACCCGCGAACAGGGTAGCCAAATTGATCGTACCACCATCGCTAATACTGAGTGTATCCGTACCATTACCACCGTCAATCGTATCAGCAGAACTAAAATTCGCCGCAGCAAAGCTAAAGGTATCGTTGCTACCACTACCCGTTGTATTCCAGTTCGCAGTACCGTAAGTAATCGTCGAGGCCGCACCCACGGTAAGGTTTTCAATACTGGTAAGGCTTGCGCCCAATGTACCGATATTAAAGGTACCGCCATCAGAGATGGTTAAAGTATCTGTACCGCCACTGCCATCAATCGTATCGGCAGAGGTAAAGTTCGCACGTGTGAAGCTAAATGTATCCGCGCTGCTGCTACCGGTGGTGTTGAAGTTTGTGGTGCCGTAAGTAATCGTCGAGGCCGCACCCACGGTAAGGTTTTCAACACTGGTAAGGCTTGCGCCCAATGTACCGATATTAAAGGTACCGCCATCACTGATGTTCAAGGTATCGCTACCGCTACCACCTGCAATCGTATCCGAAGCACTGAAGTTCGTGAGCGTAAAGCTAAACGTATCCGCACTGCCGCTACCGGTCGTATTCCAGTTCGTGGTACCATACGTAATGGTAGATGCCGCACCAACCGTCAGATTTTCAACAGCGGTCACATTCGCAGCTAATGTACCAATATCAAATGTACCACCATCGGAGATATTCAGTATATCTGTTCCTAATCCACCCGCAATCGTGTCGGAGGCACTGAAATCAGCAAGTGCGAAGGTAAATGTATCCGCACTACCACTACCGGTCGTACTAAAGTTTGCCGTACCGTAAGTAATCGTCGAAGCCGCACCCACGGTAAGATTTTCAATACTGGTAAGGCTTGCGCCCAATGTACCGATATTAAAGGTACCTCCATCAGAGATGGTTAAAGTATCTGTACCGCCACTGCCATCAATCGTATCGGCAGAGGTAAAGTTCGCACGTGTGAAGCTAAATGTATCCGCGCTGCCGCTACCTGTCGTATTCCAATTCGCCGTACCGTACGTAATCGTAGATGCCGCACCCACCGTTAAGTTCTCAACAGCCGATACGTTTGCTGCCAGCGTACCGATATTAAAGGTACCGCCATCACTGATGTTTAATGTATCTGTTCCTAATCCACCTGCAATCGTATCCGAGGCACTGAAGTTTGTAAGGGCAAAGCTAAATGTATCATCGCTTCCGCTACCTGTCGTACTGAAGTTTGCCGTACCGTAAGTAATCGTCGAAGCCGCACCAACCGTCAGATTTTCAATGCTGGTAAGGCTTGCGCCCAATGTGCCGATATTGAAAGTGCCGCCATCGGAGATATTCAGTATATCTGTTCCTAATCCACCCGCAATCGTGTCGGAGGCACTGAAATCAGCAAGCGCGAAGGTAAATGTATCCGCACTGCCACTACCGGTCGTATTAAAGTTTGCCGTACCATAAGTAATCGTCGAAGCCGCACCAACCGTCAGGTTCTCAACACTGGTCACATTCGTAGCTAATGTACCAATATCAAACGTACCACCATCAGAGATGGTTAAAGTATCTGTACCGCCACTACCATCAATCGTATCGGCAGAGGTAAAATTCGCACGTGTGAAGCTAAACGTATCCGCGCTGCCGCTACCGGTCGTACTCCAATTCGTCGTACCGTACGTAATAGTAGATGCCGCACCCACCGTTAAGTTCTCAACAGCCGATACCTTTGCTGCCAGCGTACCGATATTAAAGGTACCGCCATCAGAGATGGTTAATGTATCTGTACCGCCACTGCCATCAATCGTATCGGCAGAGGTAAAGTTTGCACGTGTGAAGCTAAATATATCCGCGCTGCTGCTACCGGTGGTGTTGAAGTTGGTGGTGCCATAGGTGATATCCGATGCCGCGCCCACGGTGAGATTTTCAATGCTGCTCAGGTTTGCACCGAGTGTGCCGATATTGAAAGTGCCGCCATCACTGATGTTTAATGTATCTGTTCCTAATCCACCTGCAATCGTATCCGAAGCACTGAAGTTTGTAAGGGCAAAGCTAAATGTATCAGTGCTGCTGCTACCTGTCGTACTGAAGTTTGCCGTACCGTAAGTAATCGTTGAAGCCGCACCAACCGTCAGATTTTCAACAGCGGTCACATTCACAGCTAATGTACCAATATCAAACGTACCACCATCGGAGATATTCAGTATATCTGTTCCTAATCCACCCGCAATCGTGTCGGAGGCGCCAAAGTTTGTAAGGGTAAAGCTAAACGTATCCGCACTACCACTACCGGTCGTATTCCAGTTCGTAGCACCATAGGTAATCGTCGAGGCAGCACCTACCGTCAGGTTCTCAACACCCGTCACATTCGCAGCCAAAGTGTCGATATTAAAGGTGCCACCATCACTGATCGCTAACGTATCTGTTCCTAAACCACCCGCAATCGTGTCAGCAGAGGTAAAGTTCGCCAGTGCGAAACTAAATATATCATCGCCTCCGCTGCCGGTTGTATTCCAGTTCCCTGTGCCGAAGGTAATATCCGATGCTGCACCCACGGTGAGGTTCTCAACGCTGGTAAGGTTCGTGCCGAGTGTTCCGATATTGAAGGTTCCGCCGTCACTAATGTTTAATGTATCCGTTCCCACACCCCCGTCAATGGTGTCAGATGCACTAAAATTTGCAAGTGTGAAGGTAAAGGTATCAGCGCTTCCGCTACCGGTGGTGTTGAAGTTGGTGGTGCCATAGGTGATGGTAGAGGCGGCACCGACGCTCAGATTTTCTACGCTGGTGAGGTTCGTGCCGAGTGTGCCAATGTTGAAGGTTCCGCCATCCGTAATGTCTAAGGTATCTGTACCGTTTCCGCCATCAATGGTGTCAGATGCACTGAAATTCGCGAGTGTAAAGCTAAACGTATCAGCGCTTCCGCTACCGGTCGTGTTCCAGTTAGTCGTACCATAGGTGATGGTAGAGGCGGCACCGACGCTCAGATTTTCTATGCTGGTAAGGTTCGTGCCG
>JAJNBL010000007.1 GCA_021156175.1 Rickettsiales bacterium | reverse complement strand
CCGCGCGGCTTTGACAATCTTTTGCACCTCGCCCAGAACGGATTTATTTTGGGCCTGCTTAACAAAATGCGATCCTCCGACCACACCACCAGCCACTACCGCTATGATTGTTCCAACAATACTTAGTTCAATAATGGAGAAGCCGCGCTCGCGCCGCCTTTTCAAAGGCTTACACTCCGTGTGAGTATAACCCTTTGGGCGATGAATCATCTCTAGAACGCGCTGCCACATAATGGATACCAATGATAATTACGCGGTAAAACTACCGCCCATCGATTAATGGTACGCCTAGATAATGAAAGAAACATTAATAAATACACCAGCGATGCTCGCTATGCCTGTAAAATAGGGGTGTTTGGCGGAATGGGAACTTAGAGTAGTACTATCATTGCTCTTAACAAACCCATCCAAGATAGGGGGCCGGTGGAGCTTTAATAGTCGACCACACTCACAAACTCCATGCGGTTCCATTCCACAAAAGGTTCGACGCTAATCACATCTTTCCCTTTGGCAATGACTTTACCGATGGGCTGATTGGCTGGGAATACATCCCCATCGCCGGAAGTGAGTACCACTTCGCCTTCCTTCACGTTATTATTATCTGAAAGGTAAAGGAGTTTGGGTGATCCATCGTTGTTGCCTGCGAGAATGCCACGCTCACGTGTTTCGCTGGTCACGATTGGGATACGAGAGTTAATGTCTGTTACCAACAGTACGCGCGAACTGCGTGCACCCACTTCGATGATACGTCCAACCAATCCTTTGTTGTTCACGACCGCCTGTCCTTTCCTCACACGCTGGTCAGAGCCTGCACTTAAAATTGCGGATTGCGCGAAAGGACTGCTGGTATCACCCACGATCCGTGCGGTAATGAAATCAGGATTTGGTTCTTTAATGAAATTCAGCAAGTTACGAAGATGGGTGTTTTCGGATTCCATCTGAATACTATGCATCAGCGTCTGGCGCAGGCGTTCGTTTTCTGCGCGCAGTACTTTATTTTGTTTACGGATGGTCGCAAGCTCTTCGATCGAAGCGCTTATTTGGCGTATGCCATCAACAGGCCGAGAAAGGACATCAATGATGGGAACGGTCGCATCGATCATGCGGGTGCGTAACAGCTCGATATACCCTTCTTCCGTACGCCCTACGATCAATAATGCTATTGCTGCCGCCAGGAATAAAAAGAAGGAAAGCCGAGGAAATTTTCCTTTTCCGGCTAATGATGCGAGTGTGGATGTTTTGGAACGGTAACCCAAATTACGGTGCATGACAGAAACGTACCCCTCGTTATTCTATCTTACTAGAAAGCGAAAAGGTGGGGATCCCCACCTTTTTTATTACTTTTCTACTATGCTGGCCGTTAAGTGTTGATTTTTCCAACGCAGCTTAGCGAAAAGCACTTTTAAGCTTATTAGCCCTGCTTGAACAGCACATGCTTAAACTTCTTACGGTTCTCAAGCACTTTGCCACAGCCGAGTGCTACGCAAGAAAGCGGATCATCTGCTACGAATACAGGAAGACCTGTAGACTCGCGCAGTACATAATCCAGATTTTTCAAGAGTGCGCCACCACCGGTGAGCACAATCCCTTTATCCACGATATCAGACGAAAGTTCTGGAGGCGTGCACTCGAGCGCGATTTTCACCGCTTCTACGATTTGCGATACTGGCTCCATCAAGCTTTCTGCAACTTGGTGTTCAGTTAGTGTAATTTCGGTTGGAACGCCATTGATAAGGTCACGGCCTTTGATTTCCATCGACTTCTCTTCGCCATCCAAAGGAGGGCAAGCCGCACCGATTTGTTTTTTGATTTTTTCTGCAGTTGATTCACCAATCAAGAGGTTATGGTAACGGCGGATGTAAGAGATAATCGCCTCATCCATCATGTCACCACCAACACGCACCGAACGGGAATATACGATACCACCGAGTGACAATACTGCCACCTCTGTCGTACCACCACCGATATCCACAATCATCGAACCCGTTGGTTCGGTAACAGGAAGGTCAGCACCAATCGCCGCAGCCATTGGCTCTTCAATCAAGAATACTTCGCGAGCGCCTGCGCTTTCTGCTGCATCTTCGATCGCTTTACGCTCTACCGGTGTGGAACCTGATGGTACGCACACGATAATCAGCGGATGTCCTGCTAATACTTTGCGGTTATGTACGGTGTTGATGAAGTATTTGATCATCTCTTCCGCACCTTTGAAATCCGCAATTACACCATCTTTCAATGGGCGTTTTGCATCAATTTCGGTAGGCGTACGGCCAAGCATCATTTTCGCTTCGTTACCGAATGCGTAAGGAATCATGGTTCCACCATCTTTTACGAACGCAACCACTGAAGGCTCATTCACCACAATACCCCGTCCCTTTACATATACCAACGTGTTGGCTGTACCGAGATCAATCGCCATATCGGCGGACATGAAACCAAAAAGTTTTCCAATCATTGCACTCTACCTTACATTTAAAATAACGACTGAACCGGGTGCTACTGTTATCCCCTTAAAGTTAAGGAACAGTAAAAATCATTCATATCACTTAACTTACGACAGCCAAAATCTGGTAACGCATTCTAATTTAGATGAAATATAGCGCTATCTGTTTAAAAAACCCTTAAAAGGAATTCAAGGCCGTCTGTCTTGTATATCACGTTTTTGCGACTACACAACTGTATTGTAGCACAATCTGCATGATTTTCTTCAAGGAGAAAAAATCTCTGGTTCCTGATAAGAGAGTATGACAGAGTAGAGCCAATCCAACAACCCCTGTAGATATCTTATGGACGGTCTTATTCAAGGCATGACATCGAATATCCGGCTTATTCCGGATTATGAAGTTATGGGCACCGTGACTGCCGTCAAAGGGCTTTTAATTGAATGCACCGGTGTTCATCATCTGGTGAGTATCGGATCACATTGTACTATCATTAATCGCCAAGGGCGGAAGGTAGTCTGTGAAGTCGTTGGCGTGCGCGGTGATACTTCACTGCTCATGGCGTTTGATGCGCTCGAAGGGGTGGGAACCGGTTGCAAAGCGATTGTGAGTAACAGTCTGCAATCCGGTGTGTATCCGAATGACGAATGGCGCGGGCGGATTATCAATGCGATGGGAGATCCAATTGATGGCAAAGGTCCCCTTCCCCAAGGAAAAATTTTGTATCCTTATAAAAACACTCCACCGCTTGCAGGTGCGCGGCAACGTGTGCATGGAAAGATTGATTTGGGCGTGCGTGCGCTCAATAATTTTGTCACGTGCTGCAAAGGCCAGCGCTTAGGAATTTTTGCCGGTTCCGGCGTAGGAAAATCGGTTCTGATTTCGATGCTCACGCGTTATTGTGATGCGGATGTGAAAGTGATTGGATTGATCGGCGAACGCGGACGCGAGGTGCAGGAATTCGTCCAGGATTATTTGGGCGAGGAAGGATTAAAGCAAGCCGTAGTGATTGTCGCAACATCCGATGAGATGGCGTTGATGCGACGCCAGGCGGCGTATCTTACGCTGTCGATTTCAGAATATTTCCGCGACCAAGGAATGAATGTGCTTTGCCTGATGGACAGCGTTACGCGGTTTGCGATGTCGCAGCGGGAGATTGGATTATCCGCAGGCGAACCTCCGGCGAGCAAGGGTTATACGCCAAGCGTGTTTTCAGAACTCCCGAAACTTCTGGAACGCGCAGGCCCTGGTATCGAGAAAGGTACGATTACCGGTTTGTTTAGTGTACTGGTCGACGGGGATGATCATAACGAGCCGATTTCTGATGCCGTACGCGGTATTTTAGATGGGCATATCGTGCTTGATCGGAAAATCGCGGAGCGTGGCCGCTTCCCAGCCATTGATGTGCTGCGGAGCATCTCGCGGATGCTGCCGATGTGCAATACGGATCAGGAAAATGCAATTGTCACGCGCGCACGCGCACTACTTTCGATTTATTCCGATATGGAAGATATGATCCGCTTAGGTGCGTACCGCAAAGGGGCTGATCCCAAGGTGGATGAAGCGATCAACTATTATCCGGCGCTTGAAAAATTCCTCGCCCAAAATCCTAAAGAGCAAAGCACGCTTGAAGCAGGCTATGAGCAGTTGGCGGAGATTTTGGGGATGAAGATTAACAACACGTAGCCTAATGGGCTCTAGCTTGTACACCGCTTCTCTCCGCCAACATCTTACTAAGTTGATAATTTAACATTATCATTTCCGAATCTGCGCCTGTCACGGATGAAAACCCAGAGAAAAATTTTGCTTCTTGAAGACCAGAGTTGTCTTTTACCGCCTTCACTAAAGCTTCAGCGCCCAAGATGCTAATTCTGTTTTCTCCATAAAAACGGATTTTGGTAAGCGCTTTATTTTCCGTTAGAGCCTCCGCGAGACCTTTGGCCTCATCATCTGTAATCGAATAATTAAATCCAGGCTGTCCTTCTGCATACGGCGGTGCAACATGTAAAGTTTCAAGCGTTTTGTTTTCCTTAAGCGCATCCGCCAAATGGTATGCAAATATACGACTGAATTTACCAGGTTTAATGATAAGATGTTGGAGTGGAGGGCTAGTTTCTAAAAATTTCCCAAGCTCCGCTATATTTCCTTTCTCGGTTTCTATAAGCGCGCGACCTTGACTCCCGAACTCCGCCTGATAGCTCGTATAATCTAAGGTTACGGCTAACTCCCCGCGATCCTTTACAGCCTCTCTTACTTCTGCGACTGTTGTATATGTCTTTCCTTGTTCGTTTTTCATATCTATCTCCTAAAGTTATTATATCCATTTTTGATATAGCAACATCATACCTATTAAATCTCTATTAGTTTAAATAGATAATCACACAAAAGGATATTATATTGGAGTCCATGTCCACCCGCACCTTAAAAAGTCTTGTGAAACTCCACCGCCGGTTACTTGACCAGAAGCGCCAGGCTATGGCAGTGCTTCAGGGTAAGCGGGAGGCATTCGTCGCACAGCGTACAAAGCTGCAAGAGGAACTTGAGAATGAGCGGCGGTTGGCGGAAACATCGCCGGATCTCCAGTATACCTTTGGCGCTTACGCCCACCGCAACCATCTCCGCCAGCAGGAAATTGTTCTGCACATCGCAGAATGCGATAAAGCTATCGAAACGCTCGCGGAAGCCATTCGGGAGGCCTTCCAGGAGACGAAGACCTATGAAATTATGCATGAGCGCGCACTTGACGAAGAAGAGAAACGCCTCGCCAAACGAGAGCAGGATGAACTTGACGAAATTGGGGGGAAGAATTACCTCCAGAAACGCGAAGCTTCCGAGTCCTAGAATCCCTCCTTATTCCTACTTCCAGTAGCATTCCCTTCCCTCTATTCAATTAATCTTTTGTTTAATCTCTTCTTCTATGTTGATTTTGGGGCGTTTTATAACGTTTTTATTAAGATTTTACACAAATTTCTCTTTTTTTATGGTATACTAGTTTTAAAGGGTGTGAGAAGGTTTCTGGATTTAGAAAAATGTTGCAATACAGCATCTTAGTCTATTCCGGAATGAATTTAAGGAGGAATTATGGTAGAGGGTAAATATCCCGAAACCTGCTCTCTTTCTAAAGACGAGCACGTTGCCGCCATTGCGGCGGGATATAAGAATAACAGATCTATCCTGAATCGCGCAGCATTGGCCACAATGCTTGCAGCCGCAGGGATTTTGTTATGCTCCGCCTGCTCCCGTGTGGGGTACGTTCCACAAGAAAAACGTTACGAGATTAATGGCCTGTATAAGAGCCAAGAGAATTTGGTTCCCACCTTATACGTGCAAAAAGATAAACGGGAACTTGGTCATCTTATGATTACTGATCCCCAAGATCCCACCGATAAGCCATATTTAATTCAACTTACGAAAGAACGATCTGAGTATAAAGCCAGCGCACCGATTTTCTCGGGCGTAGGCAAACGTACGGATTTCTCTTTTTCCGTCACGCGCGGACATGATGTGAAAGCTGGTATCGAGTTTAAACTCGATTTTAATGTGCCAGGCTTCTAGACACTTGCGTTATTCAAAAAATCTGCTATCTCTAACATAGGTTGTGTTAAAAATCTTTACAACACGCAATGTTTTTGCCTTTTACGCAATTCTTTGCTTGATTTGTTACGCAGCCTTTCCTAATGTGATTTTAAACTCACGGAAGCGTGAGTGGATAGTAATTTCAATTTGAGGTTTACGGTGAACAAAAATGAATTGATCGCAGCCGTTGCTGCAAAATCGGGTCAAACAAAAGCTTCAGCCGAGGCTTCTGTGAATGCAGTATTTGAAACGATTTCTAAATCTCTCAAAAAAGGGGATGAAGTGCGCTTGGTAGGGTTTGGGACCTTTACGGTAACCAAAAGACAGCCATTTACGGGACGTAATCCTCGTACCGGTGCTCCGATTAAAATCCCTGCGGCAAACCGTCCTAAGTTTACGCCAGGTAAGGCCTTGAAAGAGACTGTAAACTAGTATTCTCAGTTCTTAGAAGACATAAAAAAGGGCCCGCATCTGCAGGCCCTTTTTTTATTCTATATATATTGCAGACTATGCTTTTAATTCGAACAATGCTTCCACTTCTACGGCAGCACCGAAAGGAAGTTGGTTTACTCCGACCGCTGCGCGCGCATGTTGACCTTGTTCTCCAAACACATTCGCCATCAAATCCGAGACCCCATTAGCAACGGTAGGTTGCTGGGTGAAGTCAGGAGCCGAGCTTACGAATACACCCAAGCGCAGGCAACGTGATACTTTCGACAGATCCCCATCGCACGCTGCTTTTAAATGCCCAAGGATATTGAGTCCGCAAACTTGGGCTGTTTTTTGAGCCTGTTCGATCGACACACCTTCGCCCAAACGGCCTTTATGTTCATCGGCAATTTTTCCATCCAAGAACGGAAGCTGGCCGGAGATAATCACTTGGTTGCCAGCAATCACGTAAGGAACATAGTTTGCAGCGGGTTTGCTCACCACTGGCAAGGTAATGCCCAGCGCGGTAAGGTTCTTTTCTGGTGAATTTGCAGATACTAATGAAGGGGATGCGCTCATAGGAAACTCCATGTGTTTAAATATTGTCATTTCAGTTTAGAATTCCTCATAGCTGCAAATGCCCTTTATACTGCGCTCCGCTGCTCATGTACGTTTGAAGTACATTCCGCTGCGGTGCTCGCAAAACGACATTTTCGCTAGATGGGGAATTCTAAATTCAAACGACTATAGAATCAAAACCGCCTGAATCATAGCGCAAGGGGCGGCTTAACACAACGGTTTATAGGGATTTTTGTGCCAAGAAATATGCGAGTAACGACAGACCAACGATCAACGTCGTCCATGTCACCGTAACGCCAATAGGCCAATAGCGCGCCATAAAGCCTTTGGACCTATGGGTGTGGGTCAATCCTTTGACTATCTCTCCAAAAGCGAGCCTCACCCCCTGCCCTACCAAGGCTTTTAGGAAGAAGGCAAAACGATCGATCAGCAAAAGCATATAAGCGATTGGCTTGCGGTAGAACCAATCAAAATCCAGGCTGATGGTGCGGGTGCGCCGTAATGTAGGCAGCATCATGAAAAATGCGAGCCCTGAGAATGCGAGCAACTGCATTTGCGCAACCACATGGCCACCAGCATAGGCGTCGTAGTTTATCGTGCCTGGTAACATGAAATAAACCGTTTGTGGGAATATCCCCGGAATCAAGCACATCATCGCAAACACAAGCATCGCGAGTTGCATATTCCACGGTGGATCGTTTGGACGTAATCCTGAATCACGGTGAAAGAACACAAACCACGGAAATTTAATTCCCGCATGGAGGAATACTCCCGCCGATGCCGCCACCAGCAGATACCACACCATCTCGCGCGAGGGGACATGCGCTGCATCGGAAATCATGGATTTGCTGATAAAACCGGAGGTGAAAGGGAAAGCCGAAATAGTAATTGCCCCAACGATAGCACATAGCATCGTGACTGGCATCGTTTGATACAAACCACCTAATTCAGAAAGCCGGCGTTTGCCCGTTTTATCTATCACGGATCCAGCAGACATTAGCAATAGCGCTTGATAAATAACGCAACAAAACGCATGCGCCGCGGCACCGCTAAGTGAGAGTTGCGTACCCATCCCAATACCAGTCACCATGAAGCCGACCTGGTTGATAATGCTATAGGCCAGAAGTCGCCGCATGTCGTTTTCGAGAAGCGCGTAAATAATCCCGTAAAACACCATGAAGAGCCCCAGATACACAAGCACTGGATTTCCAGGATATAAGAGTAGCAATACAAATACTGCCGCTTTGGTCGTAAATGCGGAGAGGAATACCATGCCCGTCACGGAAGATTCGGGGTACGCATCCGAAAGCCACGCAGAGAATGGGGGGGCTGCCGTATTCACCAGAATTCCTATTAACATCAGCCATGGCGCGACAGAGGCCATCGGGAATGAAGAGAGGTCGGACACGCCATCAAACAACGCGACAATATCACTGATCAGCACTAATTGCGGTGTGAGGGCAAATCCATTGCCAGCGGACACGTGCGCGGCAATACCTGCGAGCAAAAACACGCCGCCGACACAATGCATCAAGGCATAACGCATCCCGGCTTTTGGGGCACCTGCGCAAGGGCTGCTCCAAATGATAAGCGTGGAGGCAATCGCCATGATCTCCCAAAAGAGGAAGAGCGCCATTAAGTCGCCTGCAAAGACGACCCCAATCGCACCGCCTGCATAAAACAGGGCAGCAACAATCTCCAGCGCGTTCAGCCGGTTAAGCGCAAACACCACACCTATAAAAGCTGCCAAGCAAAAGGCTGTGCCGAAAATATGGCTATAGGGATGGACGGCAAGCGGTTCAATATCAAAGCCCGCAATGTGCATTTTTATCGCACCCAGCCCTTGCAGGGCTTCGCCATTCATTGGCAATTGCCAGATATAATAGAGTGCAAGTAGCGGAGTCGTCAATGCGATTGCATGCCGCGCATAGCCAGGCAACAACGGCAGGATGGCGGCTCCGAGGAATAGGATCCAGGCCGGCGTAAAACCAATATTGATCAGCAGCTCGATCATTTCTCTTCCTCCTCATAATACTCTTCGGGACGTTTGAGAAAAATGGCGAGCACTTTGGATAGCACCACCATGATGGAGCATGCCACAAAGCCAAACCACGCATGGAAGAAGGGTAATTTCTCTGGCCCAAAAATCGGATGGGAATCGACAATCATTTCAGCACCAAGTGTCACGAACAAGAGCACCATAAACCCCATCCAGGCGCGGGCAATCCATTGCTCCATCTTCATCCATTGATGCGATTCCATATGCCTCTTCCCTTTAACCATTTCGCACCCAGCCATATTCAAGTAATTGGTAGGCAAGATGCAAGACCACATCCGGCTCTAGGAATAAATACACGGTAAGAATCGCCGTCATCATTAACGCAAAAACCATCGTCAGTGGCGCTTCTCCTTGGGGTTTACGACGTGATAGCTTCTCCCCTTTTTCTTTTACAAAAAACGCACGGTAAATCACGGGAAGAAAATACATCGCATTAAGCATGGTGCTGAGGATAATCACCAGCACGATAATCCAAATTTTCTCGTCGAGCGCGCTGTTGACGATATACCATTTGCTGATGAAACCAACCATCGGTGGGAGTCCGATCATCGAGAGCGCAGCTATCGTGAAAGCTCCCATGGTCCAGGGCATACGCTTGCCAATGCCATCGAGTTCGCTCACGTATTTCTTGTGGGAGGTCGTATAAATTGAACCTGCTGCTAAGAAGAGTGTGATCTTAGCAACCGCATGCGCTGCGATTTGCAGTACCGCGGCTACCACGGCTTTCGGTGTGAATATAGCAACCGCCATAATAACATAAGAGAGTTGGCTTATCGTGGAATAGGCCAGACGTTTTTTCAAGTGATCTTCTTTCAGTGCGACTACAGAGGCCAGCACGACAGTCACGCCTGCAAGATAAACCAACCATCCGCCCGCCATCCATTCTATTGCGATCTGTTCATGTAGATAATCCACGCCGAAAATATAAATGATAACTTTCACGATCGTAAACACACCGGCCGTCACTACGGCAACGGCATGTAGCAAGGCACTGACCGGCGTAGGCGCTACCATCGCCGCAGGAAGCCAGCGGTGGAACGGCATGAGCGCCGCTTTGCCGATCCCGTACATATAAAGGAGCAACAAGGCTCCGAGCATAACGCCGCTTACATTCCCTTGGAGTATCCCGCCAGGTACGAAATCGGTTCGCCCGGTGGCGTACCATGTCCAGATGATCGCCGGAAGCAAGAAGCAGAGCGACGTTCCCATCAGGAGCGCAACATAGGTCCGCGCCCCATCCTTGGCTTCTTCTGTTTGATGATGTGCGACCAGCACATAGGTGCTTACTGTGAGGACTTCATAAAACACAAAAAGGGTAAATAAATTCGCGGCAAAAGCGATGCCCAACGTAAAGGCAATGGCAAGCGCAAAAAAGAGAAAGAAGCGCGTTGGATGTTGCTCGTGATTGGCACGCATATAACCAATCGCGTAGAGATTTGTCACAGCCCATAAGAAGCTTGCCAGCAGCGCGAACACCATCCCAAGCGGCTCCGGCTGGAATGCCAAATCCACTCCGGGAACGATCTCATACAGCACCACGCGCGGGCTCACACCGCTTTCGCCAAAGACCCTAAATAGATCCAGCACCGCGATAAAAGTGAGCGAGGACATGAGCAAAGTATAAGCATCGCGCACGCGGGGCATGCTTCCTGCAATGCCGATAAATAACGCACCGAGCAAGGGCAGGCTGAGCACCGCAAAAAGTATCGTCTGAGGCGCGAGAGTAAATAGCATTACCATGCACTACCCCCTAATAAGCTAGATGCGGCTTTGGAGGCGATCCCGAGCGAATATTGGGTGCTTAACCCAAACCACATCGAGAAAAGCGCAAAAATCCAGGTGGGGATGAGCATCGAAAGTGGCGCTTCGGTTCGCACCGGCGCAGCGTTTGGATGTTCTTTGAAATAGGCATATTCAATCACGCGCCAGCAGTAAACCAGCGACAGCGCAGAGCTTATCACCACCAGCCCCACCACTGGCCATAGGCCCTTTTCCATAAGTCCCACCAGCAACATCCATTTGCTGATAAATCCCGCTGTTGTCGGCACACCAATCAGGCTTAAAGCTAGGATTACAAACGCTCCCATCGTAAAGGGCATCTGATGGCCCATGCCGCGGAAGTGATCAAGCGTTACACCGTGGTAACGATAGGCTACACACCCAACCGCAAGGAATAATCCTGCCTTCGCCAGCGCATGGTTAAAAAGATGCACAATCGCGGAAGTAAGACCTGCATCATTGCCAAGGCTAATTCCAAGGATGATATAACCAATTTGTGCGACGCTGGAATAGGCCAGCATGCGCTTAATATCTTTTTGGAATATCGCAGAAATCGAGCCTGCAAAAATCGCAAACAACGCAAACACCATGAGTATCTTATCGAACAGCATTTCAAACGCGAAACGCTCGCCAAACACCATGAAAACCATGCGGATGAAAACGTAAATGCAGACTTTCGTGCCCGTTGCCGCGAGGAATGACGACACAAACGTGGGCGCATAGGTATAAGCATTGCACAGCCAGGCATGAAGCGGGAATAATGCAAATTTAAGCGCCAAGCCAATCGTGATAAAGGAAAAAGCCACGACAATCGTGCGCATATCGTGAATATCATGAATCCGCCCGGCGAGATCCGAGGCATTAAGCGTCCCCGTCATCATGTAAAGTAACCCAATCCCGATCAGGTAAAATGTCGCGCCAATCGTGCCTAGGATAAGATATTCAAATGCGGATACCAGTGCTTTACGGTTTTTTCCCATCGCAATCAGCGTGTACGTCGCAAGGGAGGAAATCTCCAGGAAGACGTAAATGTTAAATACGTCGTTCGTGATCGTCATCCCGAGCAATCCGCCCAAACACAGGAGGTATAGGGTATAAAATAGCGGCTGCTTGGCCTGTTCCACTTCGGCCGCGATGCTATCGCGTGCATAGATAATCGCAATTGAGGCCACGCTGCTGACAATCACAAGGACAAACGCATTTAAGATATCGACGCGATATTCAATCCCAATCGGCGGAAGCCAGCCTCCCATGGGGTAGCTGAGTGTCCCCATCGCGAGTACATAAAACAGCAATGCAATGGAGATCACGCACGCCGTCCAGGTTGCAGCGACTGCGATCAACCAGGATACTGCTGAGCGGCTCGTCATCGCGCAAAGCGGCGCCGCGATGAGCGGTAACACGACTTGCAATGGGATGATGGCAAGGGTCATGCGTTATAACTCCTTGTCCATAGCCAAAATTTCCTCTTCTTCGATCGTGCCGTAACTTTCTTTAATGCGAACGCAGAGCGCAAGCCCAACTGCCAATACCGCCACGCCCACTACAATGGCGGTGAGCATCAATACGTGCGGAATTGGGTTAGTGTAGAGTTTCCCCTCCTCCACCAGAATCGGCACAAGGCCTTTATCGACTTTTCCAATCGAGATATAAAACAACAGCACGGAAGTTTGGAATATAATCATCCCGATCATTTTCTTCACGAAATTCCCCGACGTGATGACGCAATAAAGTCCCAGCATCATCAGGAAAAAGCTCGATCCGTAATTGGCAATTCCAACCCACTCCACCTTATCGCTCCTTCTTGGTTGGTTTGTGCATACCACGTTGCGCAAACAGGATATATATCATCAACATCACGGAAAAGACGGTCACTCCGACACCAAGCTCGATTAAAAAAATGCCATAATGTTGACCATCTACGGAGTCTCCACTCAACATGCTGTAATTCAAAAATTCGCCGCCCATTATATGCGTGAGCAAGCCCACGCCGGCATACAGTAAAGGCCCTAGGCAAGCGAGGATTCGGATCATAGAAAATGGAAAGATTTTCAGCAGCATATCCAGCCCAAAGACGAGGGCATAAAGGATAAACGCCGCAGCACCAATCACACCCGCCTGGAATCCACCGCCAGGGCTATAATCTCCGTGGAATTGCACATAGAGCGCATAAAGCAGGATAAAGGGTATCAGGAACCGACTGACAACTTTCAACACCACATGTTCTTGCATCGAGGATTTCTCTGGCATCATTTCCTCTTGCCGGTGTGGGTTGCGCGGCTACCAATCAGCAATAAGACGCTCATCGCCGCCGTAAAAATCACAAAGGTTTCGCCGAGTGTATCAAATCCCCGATAGCTCGCTAAGATCGAGGTCACCATATTCGGAATCCCGATTTCTTTGCCCGACTCTTTGATATAGTAAGGTGCCACATGGAGATTCGCCGGCGCTTTTGCATCCCCGAGCGGTGGCATTCCAAGCGTTGCATAAATCAGTGCGGCACCGGTTACGGCGACGACGAAAAATGCCGTAATGCGATCGCTTGAAATGGTTTTCTTTTCTTCTCTTCCAATGATCGCTAATGCGCATAAAATGACGATCGTGCTGATACCCGCGCCGACCGCAGCTTCAGTAATTGCTACATCCGGCGCGCTTAACACCAGATACATCGTTGCCATCAGAAGGCTAAAAATTCCAAGAAGTGCCGTTGCGATCAGTAAATCACGCACCATCACAATGGCAAAAGCCGTCACGCACAGCAGCACGAGCAGCAGGAGGTTCATCACCATATCAAGAGGAAGTGCGGAAAATATTCCCATTAGTCCTTCATCTTTCCTTTGGGTGTCAGCCCTGAAAGCAATGCCGCCTTACCTAGCGCATGGGTTGCGACCGGACTTGTCATCATCAGGAAGAAAATCAGCAGCCCGATTTTGGCGGTCGTCAGCGTCCATCCTTCTTGAATTGCAAAGCCTATAAACATAAGCGGTGCGCCCATGGAATCGGAAAGGCTTGCAGCATGCAGACGTGTGTAGAAATCCGGCATGCGGAGCATCCCCACCGCCCCTGTGAAGGTGAAGAATGCACCACCGAGAATGCAAAACCAGCTAAAACCCTCGAGGAAATAGTTCCAAAGATCAATCCAATCCTGCCCATGATCAATGCTGAATCCAACGGTTTCCATAGGCTATTCCTTCTCCACGTCTTGAATTCCAAAGGTGCCAATCCGGAAAAACCGCAACAGCGCAATCGTCGTGATGAAATTAATCAGCGCGTAGATAAGGGCGATATCCAGAAAAGATGGATTGCCCATCATCATGCCAATCAGCCCAATGATAATCACCGCGTTGGTTCCAAATACGTTGACGGCGAGGATGCGGTCATAGACGGTCTTTCCAAGAAGCCCACGCAAGAGCACCATCGCCATACTCACTATGATTGCTAATACCGCTACTTTTAGCATAGCATCCCTACCCCGTCACCCCTGTGACACGGCGATCCATCTCGCCTTCACGTAATGCCTCAAACCCTTCTTCCTCAAGTGCATGCACGAGGATTTTGTTCTTCTCAACGATAATGCTGACTGTACCGGGAGTGAGCGTAATCGAGTTCGCAAATAAGGTGAGTCCCACTTCATTTTTTTGGGTGGCTTTGACCGAACCCAACACCGGCGATGGGATGAGCGAGAGCTGCCAGATTGCTTGAGCGACATTGATACTGGAATAGATAATCTCCCGTATTAACCACAATGTATAGGTTAACATCCGAAGGCTGGTATAGAGAGGAAACTGAATGCGATTTTGTGCAATCATCTCCATCCGATAGGCGATATAGACCGATAGACCTGAAGAAAGCATACCGCACACGAGGAGGAAGGGAGTGAAATGGCCGGAAAGGAGTATCCATACGCCCAAAAGCGTGAGGAATAAAAGGACGCAATTACCAACAGCTTTATAGTTCGTGTCCATGGTCTCTTTGTATGCTTTTCTAGATAAAGAGTATGCACATTCCACCCCCCTTGCCAAGCATTATTTTCCCCTCCCAGTTGACTATCTCCCCCGAATTTTAACTTAAAAGAAAAAATATTTGGCCTTGAAGGAGAAAACGTGTATAGAGGTGCCCATCTCCCTGCCACCACTTAGGAAAGAAGACCTATGGATTTTACGGCACTCAATACGTTCGATATCATTATTATCTTTATTGTATTGCTTTCGACACTTATTGCCTTCTTTAAAGGCTTTATCCATTCGCTGCTCTCTTTTGTTGTATGGTTTGGCGCAGGTACGCTTAGCTACCTCGCAATGCCGTATGTTGAGCCTTTAGTCGCAAATTATTCTTCCAATACGGTGGTGATCAAAACCGTTACCATTTTCGGGAGCTATGTCACCTTGTTAATCCTGCTGGGCTTGGCCTCTATCCCGATCAGCAACCTCGCAAGCCCTATTACCAAAGGGGTGGTGGACCGTTCGCTCGGGCTCATTTTCGGCCTGGCACGCGGTGTGGCGTTTGTGCTGGTGATTTTCATGTCGATTATTCTTTCCTATTCCATGATGACCGGCGTACAGCAAGGACCTTTAGGCAAAAGCTTTGAGGAACATGCAACCGCGCAAGAAAAATCCGAGAATGCCGCTAAATCCAAAGATGATGGGCTTGGTTTCCTAAAAAATGCCCAGACGTATCTGTTGCTTGAACGCGGCACAGAAGCGGCATTATCCCTGCTTCCGGAGAAGACCTACAAGGAGTTCACCACCTCGTTTGAGAAGAGCATCCGCGCCAAGGCGAAAGACCTCGCAGGATCCCCGGAAAAACTTCAAGCTGAGGAACCCGGTGCCTTATTTGAGAAAACCCCGGATGAAGCTTCCGAAAATGGCGATGTTCTGCAGAAAAAAAGCTGGATTGAAGGGCAACTTGGTGGTATGGATAACAGCAATAAAGAAGCTGGCTACAGGCCTGACCAAATCCATGAAATCGAACGGCTGATGGAGCAGGTTTCGCCTAAACATTAAGCCTAGGCAGCACCTACTTTTTTACTATGCTGGCTGTTAAGCGCTGATTTTTCTGACTTCCGGTGCTCACGTACCTCAAAGTACGCTTAAGCTCCGGCTTCAGTAAAACTACCACTTTCCAGCTCAGCCTAGCGAAAAGTATTTACCACCTTAAAGAAACATTGGAATTTATGCACCCCTCATACCCCTTGGATATGCCTTTCTTCTCGGGCGAACGTGATGTTACCGAGTCACCCGATGATAAACTTCATGAAGAATGCGGGATTTTCGGGATTTTTGATCATAACGATGCCGCGGCACATTGTGCGCTCGGGCTTCATGCGCTCCAGCATCGTGGGCAGGAAGCCGCAGGCATTGTCACCACAGAAAACAACCATTTTTCTGCGCACCGCGCAATCGGGCATGTAGGGGATAATTTCAACTCTCCCGAAGTCATGAGCAATCTTCCTGGCCGTATCGCTATTGGCCACGTACGCTATTCGACCGCCGGTGGAAAGTTCTTACGCAACGTCCAGCCGCTTTTCGCGGAATTCAGCTTTGGAGGACTCGCCCTTGCCCATAACGGCAACCTCACGAATGCGACAACACTTCGCAAACAATTGGTGAAGCGTGGCTGTATTTTCCAATCCATGATGGATACAGAAGTCTTTATTCATCTGATTGCGACCAGCACTTACGACGCGCTGATGGACCGAATTGTCGATGCCGCACGGCGCGTGACGGGAGCGTACTCCCTGATCCTCCTCACTAATGAGAGCGTGATTGGCGTTCGTGATCCGCATGGAGTTCGTCCGCTGGTCTTGGGCAAGCTCGATGATTCGTATATCCTCGCATCTGAAACCTGTGCGTTTGATATTATTGGGGCGGATTACGTCCGGGATATCGAGCCAGGCGAGATTGTTATCCTTGATAAAAACGGCTTACAGAGCTTTAAGCCCTTCCAGCCAGAGAAAAAACGTTTTTGCATTTTTGAATATATCTATTTCGCACGCCCTGACAGTGTCGTGGAAGGACGTTCGGTGTATAATGTCCGCAAAGCCATAGGGAAAGAACTTGCCCGCGAGAGCGGTGTAGAGGCCGATGTGGTTGTTCCGGTACCGGATTCCGGCGTACCATCCGCTATCGGTTATGCTGAAGAAGCCGGGCTTCCTTTTGAGCTTGGCATTATCCGTAATCATTATGTCGGACGGACCTTCATTGAGCCGACCGATCAGGTGCGGCATTTGGGGGTGAAACTGAAACATAACGCGAACCGGGAAGTATTGGCCGGAAAACGCGTGATATTAGTGGATGACAGTATCGTCCGCGGTACGACCTCCAAGAAAATTGTGACCATGGTCCGTGATGCGGGTGCGCGCGAAGTGCATATGTGCATCGCAAGCCCTCCAACCGACCATTCCTGCTATTATGGAGTGGATACACCGGAGCGCGAAAAGCTTTTGGCAGCGAACCATTCGATTGAAGAAATGGCGAAGATCATTGGGGTAGATAGCCTCACTTTCCTTACGATTGATGGCTTATACCGCGCGGTGGATCAAGCAAAACGGGACCATAATTCTCCCCAATTCTGCGATGCGTGCTTTACCGGCGATTACCCGATTGCGCTAGTGGATAAAGAAGGCGGCGAAGTCGTATCGCTCGACCCGGTCGTCAAAGAAATGAAAGATCCGCGCAAATCCCGTTAAACCTAGGTATTTATGGCATCCCCCCTACCCTCTTCTACCCCCTTACCCCTTGCCGGCCGTGTTGCACTCATCACCGGCGCTTCGCAAGGTATTGGCGCTGCGGTGGCAAAACGTTATGCCGCGGAAGGCGCGCATGTGATTCTGGTAGGAAGGAACGTCAAAGGCTTGGAAGAAACCGACGATGCCATCCAAACCGCCGGCGGCCAGGCAACGCTTGTGCCTCTGGATCTGATGGATGGGAAGAAAATAGATGAGCTGGGCAGCGTGATTGCGAAGCGTTGGGGAAAACTGGATATCCTTGTTGCCAATGCAGGCGTTTTGGGGAAACTCATGCCCGTGTCGCACATCACACCCGATATCTGGGAAAAAGTAATCGCGACAAACTTGACCTCCAACTGGCGCTTGATCCGTAGTCTTGACCCGCTCCTTCGCGCATCCGATGCTGGCCGCGCGTTGTTTGTGACCTCTGGCATTACCCAAGGAAATTTTGCATTTTGGGGCGCTTATGCGGCATCCAAAGCGGGACTTGAAGCCCTCATTGGCAGTTATGCGGAAGAAGTCAAAGGTACGAAACTTCAGGTAAGCCTCATTGATCCAGGCATTGTCCGCACCAAGATGCGCGCAGCCGCGATGCCTGGCGAAGACCCGCTCACCTTGCCAGAACCCTCATCCATCACCGATGTCTTTGTGGAAGCAGCACTACCCTCCTTCCAAGGAAATGGCCAGCGGCTCGACGTCTAACCGTCACTACTTTACTTCCCGCTTTACGCCTGCTAAAGTTGGAATCTATGGTAAACTCGCACGCACATGATCCACTTGAACAATTAGGCCAACAGGTGCTTGACGCCGCGTTCCCGCTTGTTCCCTTCGACGGCTGGACGGATGCTGTGCTGCAAGAAGCACTCGACACCGCTGGAATTCCCGCCGCACACCGCCCACTTCTTTTCCCAGAGGGCATCAGCGACCTCGTAGAATTTTTCTGCCGCGAGAATGACCGGAAGATGCTGGAATCTCCTGCAACCCAGAATCTTTCTGCATTACGTGTGCGTGAGCGAATTGCGACCCTGGTTAAGACACGCATTTTACTCCAAGCCAAGAATCCCGCTATTGTAGCAAAGACACTCGCTTATTATGCCCTCCCTAATCGTCTTGGCGAAGCGACGGCTTCCTTGTGTAAAACGGTCGATGTGATGTGGTATGCTGCCGGCGATAACGCCACGGATTTTAATTATTACAGCAAGCGGTTCCTGCTTGCGGGCGTTTATAGCAGCACACTGCTGTATTGGATTTCCGATACGTCCGAGGATTACCACGACAGCTGGCGCTTCCTGGATGACCGGATCGGGAATATCATGGAAATCACGAAGTGGAAGGGGAAACTCAAATCGAGCTTGCCGCCGCTTGAGCATATCCCGTTCTTACGCCTTTTATGGCGGCATCGGTAGTTATGGCTGCACCGATGTGCCTCCTTTCCTTATACCCTCCCCAGTCTCCACTTAAGGAAGTGCTGGAGCAATATGCCTTACGCAATCCCGTCTATAGCCTTAAAAATACGGCCGAATCCGAGGATACACACATTGCGATCCTGGATGCGACAGTCGCTTTCCCAATCCTTCCCGCAACGCTCAATGGCATACGCACAATCCAGTTGGGCGGCACGCTCATCGATGGGATTCCGGTGAGCGCCTATATCCCAGCACCGCTTAAACTTTCGGCGTTATGGAAGAAAATCGAGGAAATTGCCGCTTCCTTTGCTCAGGAAATACCGCTTCCCCAAGGCTATCGCTTGGATATCCTGGCGCGGACGCTCCTGTTATCGGGCGAGAGCGGGTTCCTCCTGCATTTGACGGATAAAGAATCTGCGCTGCTGTATGCGCTCTATCAGGCCGGCGAACAAGGGATGGATAGCAACCGTTTATTATCCGATGTGTGGGGCTATAGCGACGGAGTCGATACCCATACGGTGCAAACCCATATCTACCGCCTTCGCCAAAAAATCGAAGCCGCCGCTCCTGCTGGCTCACTGCTGCCTTCCCTCATTGAAACTTCGGATACCGGCTATCGGCTGGGATAAGATATAAGAAAACAAATGCCAAATTAAGCAGCAGATTTATTTGCCTCCTGCTGCGGTTTCCATAGTGGCCTGCGTTGTGAAAATTCCCTAGTATTATGTTTTACGACCTCTTCTAAAGATCCAGTCTCCGCAAACACTGCACGTTGACGGACTGTACTGCTCCCTTTGAGCAAAATTTCACGAATGAGGCTTACATATTTTTCGTAACCCAGCAATTGACTGTAGTTCTCTGTTTTCAAAAGCCATTCTTCAATTTCTTCAACGATAGGCTTCGTTTGGCCCTCGGTATTTGTAATAACATCGGCGCTAAGTCCGTGTCGCATCGCGCGCCACTTATTTTCCCGCGAAAGCCAGTGCGGAGGCGAAGGGAATAGATCAATCCAGCTTGCATTATCATTGAACCAATGAGCAAGCAAATGGATGTAGGCCGTTATTGCAACCGCCTCTGAAAGAGTGGCCAAACCATCACATACACGTATTTCTAATGTGCCAAAACCGGGACTTGGGCGCATATCCCACCAAAGATCTTTAAGAGACGTAATCGCCTGGCATTTCTTTAATGTGGTGTATAATGTTTCAAATTCATGCCAGTTTTTGCATTTATAGGGTTGTCCCGCAGTCGGTAGTGCTTCATAGGTGGTGGGACGGCATGAGGCAAGCCCGGTATCGTCTCCTTGCCAGAAGGGAGAGCTGGCAGACAGTGCCAAAAAATGGGGAATAAAGTTCATCAGAAAATTATTAAATCGAATACATTCGTCACCGCTTCTCATCCCCAGATGTACGTGCAACCCGTAAACGGTCATACGCCGGGTAAGCCATTGATTACGATCTATCAATTCATTATAGCGAGAAGAGGGGGTAATAACGCAATCCGCATAGCGTGAAAAAGGGTGGCAACCTGTTGTTGCAAATAATATATTCTCTTGATTCCCCAAGGCATCAATAGCATCAAACGATTCGGTGAGGTCTTGCTCAACTTGTTGGACATTTTCGCATTTATCGGTATTGATCTCTACCGTGCTCATGTAAAATTCAGGCTTTAGCTTTTTATATGTGTTTCCTGCTTTTAATAACGTATCAGCCTTTGATGTCAGATTAAGGGTAACGGGATCAATTAGCTGTAATTCTATCTCAACACCAAGGGTAAGTACTCCCCCCGAAAGAAAAGTAATCTCATCGGGCTTACCTAATAAACGTGGGAATTTTTCTTTAAGTGAATCCAAAAAAAGCGATGGTTTCATGGTTTCTCCACGATAAATTGAGTCCGAGATAAGATCGCACAATTAGTATACCTCGTTAAATCCCTTGTGCAAAGAAGTTATCCATATTTATGCGAATTCGTTAAGTAAACAATAGAACAAAGCACCCTTTTTCAGAACATAAAAAAACACCCCGAACTAGCCGGGGTGTTTTGTAATCTTTAAACCTTATGGCTTATCGGCGATTGCCCATGAAGCGCAAGAGATGGATGAACAGGTTGATGAAATCCATGTATAGAGAAAGCGCGCCCATTACAGCTGCTTTGCCTGCCATTTCACCACCACCTACCATGAAGTAGGTCTGTTTAATTTTCTGGGTGTCGTATGCCGTTAAGCCTACGAAAATCAGCACGCCGAGGATAGAGATCGCAAAATCCAATCCAGAGCTTTTCAGGAAAATATTTACGAGTGACGCGATGATGATCCCGAACAAGCCCATAATCAGGAAGCTGCCCATACCGCTTAAGTCCTTCTTGGTCGTATAACCATAAAGGCTCATAGCGCCAAATACTGACGCCGTAATGAAGAAGGTTTTCGCGATGCTTGCACCGGTATAGATGATAAAGATGCTCGCAAGCGACAAGCCCATAACGGCTGCAAACGCCCAGAATGTCCCTTGCACTGCTGCAAAGCTCATTTTATGAACGCGGAAGCTTAAGAACATCACAAGCCCGAGAGGCGCCAACATGACAATCCATTGCAATGGCGTGCCGAAAATAGTTGCAAGCAACTGTGGAGAAGACGCAACGCCTCCTGCCACTGCACCGGTCAATGCCAGCGCTGCTGCCATATAGTTATAAACGCGCAGCATATGTGCACGCAATCCTTCATCTACCCCTGTTTGGGCCTGGGAAGCGGTGTGCGCCCGGTTTGTAAATTTCGTGTAATCCATGATTCAGAACTCCTCTTAAGGTTTTGATTTTCAGTTATAATGGCGAATCCGCCCTAATTTTTCTATCGCTCTTTTCTTACTTAATATAGTGACTTGCGCGCGAATTTCAAGAGGCATCATACCTCTATTCTCTATTGTAGCAGTTTTACATGAAAGACCGCAAATAACCCTTGCATTTTGGTGTGTATGGAGATAAAGTCGCCGCTCTTTTCTTGTGGAGGTACTGCGGGCTTTGGCATGCCTAGTAGTACGAATATGGTAGTATAATAACCTTGAGTTTAAGGAGACAAAAAATGCCAAAAATGAAGAGTAATAGCGGCGCGAAAAAGCGCTTCCGCCTCACCGGCAAAAAGAAGAAAAACGGCCCTGCAAAGGTCGTCCGTAACCAAGCTGGTAAGCAGCACGGAATGGTTAAACGTACGAACACTCAAATTCGTAACCAACGTGGTACAACAACCGCATCGGATGGCGATACCATTATCGTGAAGCGGCTCCTGCCTTACCTCGGTAAGCACGGCTAAGCCTGAACGGATATTCATACGGACGAACTAATTTAAAGATATAAGGGGTAAAACCATGGCACATGTTAAACGTGGTGTAACGGCGAGAAAACGTCATAAAAAAGTTCTTAATCGCGCGAAAGGTTATCGCGGTCGTGCAAAGAGCTGCTTCCGGGTTGCTATTGAGCGTACCGAGAAAGGCCTGCAATATGCTTTCCGCGACCGTCGTCGCAAAAAGCGTGATTTCCGCAGACTCTGGATTCAGCGTATCAATGCGGCTGTTCGCACACACGACTTAGTGTATTCTCAATTCATCAGTGGTCTGAGCAAAGCGGGCATCATTATTGACCGTAAAGTGCTTGCACAACTCGCTGTAGAAGAGCCAGCAGCGTTCACGAACATCGTGGAACAAGCGAAAAAAGCATTAAAGGCGGCTCCGGCCAAAAAAGCAGCGTAAGGCTGTTGTTTGGATAGTTAGAGCGTTTTCGCTTTAATTGTACACAAGGCGCACAAAGTGAGGTGCGCGTAAGCGTAGTCGTCCTACGTGCGCAGCGCCGAATCTGAAGTGCAACGCTGTGTACGATTAAATGGGAAATGCTCTAAGGGCGTCTTTCTGGTATACAGGAAGTCGCCCTTTTCCTTTTAAATCTGAATATTTCGGGAACATTCCATGTCTGCCTCTGACAGTATCGAAGCCCTAGTAAAAGAAGCGGATCAGGCGATTTTGAGCGCTGATTCCCTCAATGCACTTGAAGATGTGCGCATCCGCTATTTAGGCAAGAAGGGCGCGATTACTTCCCAAATGCAAAAACTTTCGGCGATGAATGATGATGAGCGCCGCCATTTCGGGCAGAGCATCAATAAAGTCAAAACCGACATTACCGATGCGATCGAAGCCAAGAAAGAGCACTTAAAATCTGAAGAAATCGGCAAGCGCCTGGCGACTGAAACCGTGGATATCACCCTCCCCGTTCGCCCTGAAAATATCGGCGGAATCCACCCGATCTCCCAAGTGATCGAAGAAGCTATCGCGATTCTTTCCGCGCAAGGATTTAGCGTCGCCGAAGGCCCGGATATCGAGGATGATTTCCATAATTTTACCGCACTCAATATCCCGGAACACCACCCGGCGCGCCAAATGCAGGATACCTTCTATTTGCAAGGGACTGCGGGCAATGCGCCGATGGTCTTACGCACCCATACTTCACCTGTGCAAATCCGCACGATGGAAAAAGGCAAACCGCCGTTTAAGATTATTGCGCCAGGCCGCGTGTATCGTAGCGATTCGGACATGACCCACACCCCGATGTTCCACCAAATTGAAGGTCTTTATATTGATAAAGGCATCCATATGGGGCATTTGAAGGGCTGCATTATCGGCTTCTTGAAGGCGTTTTTTGAGCTTGACCATGTGCCGGTGCGGTTCCGCCCCAGCTTCTTCCCGTTTACCGAGCCTTCCGCGGAAGTGGATATTGGCTGTTCGCACTCCAAAGGTGAACTCACCATTGGCGCGGGCGATAAATGGTTGGAGATTTTGGGCTGCGGGATGGTGCATCCGAATGTCTTAAAAAATGTCGGCATTGACCCGGAAGAATACCAAGGTTTCGCGTTTGGTTTAGGGATCGAGCGCATGGCGATGCTGAAATACGGCATCCCGGATTTACGAACATTTTTTGATGCAGATGCCCGCTGGCTGTCGCATTATAATTTTGCAGCACTCGATATACCGTCGCTTGCGGGCGGACTCTCACGATAGAGGAGTTCACCAAATTTTACTATGCTGGACATAAAACTGGTTTTTTTCCGCTTCCGTTGCTCACGTACCCTTTAAGTACGCTGCACTACGGTTCTCAAAAACCCCAGTTTTCTGCCACAGCCTAGCAAAATTTTGTGACTCCTCTAATTTGCAGATCTTAAGGAATGAAAAAAACGAGTTGAATATGAAATTCACCCTCTCTTGGCTTCATGAGTATCTGCAAACAAGCGCCTCTGTGCAGGATATCGCGAATCAGCTCACCGCGCTTGGACTGGAAGTGGAAGAAATCAGCGATCCGACAGAAACGCTTGGCAATTTTTTGGTTGCCGAAATCTTAGAAGCACAGCAACACCCGGATGCAGACCGTTTGCGCATTTGCAAAGTGAATAACGGCAAAGAGACCTTACAAATCGTCTGCGGAGCACCCAATGCGCGCGCAGGGATTAAGGTTGTTCTGGCACCCGTTGGAACGGTGATCCCGAATGGCGATTTTACTATTAAAGCTTCCAAAATTCGTGGCGTAGATAGCAACGGGATGTTGTGCTCGGAAACCGAATTGGGACTAGGCAACGACAGTAACGGCATTATGGAATTGCCAGCCACAGCGAGTGTCGGCAAACGTTTCGTTGATGAAATGGGATTAAATGACCCTGCGATCGAAATTGCTATCACGCCAAACCGTGGCGATTGCTTGGGCGTATACGGTGTTGCGCGCGATTTGGCTGCGGCCGGTTTAGGGAAATTGAAAGCGCTGAAGGTCCCTACGGTTACATCAAAAGGTGTTTCGCCGATTGCCGTTTCGATTGAGCAGCAAGCAGACTGCCCGCTTTTTGTTGGTCGTTATTTCAAAAATGTGAAGAACGGCAAAAGCCCTGCATGGTTGGAAAATCGTTTGAAAGCGATTGGATTGCAGCCGATTTCAGCACTCGTGGATATCACCAATTATATCTCCTATAGTTTTGGTCGCCCATTGCATGTGTATGATGCGGATACGTTAAAAAGCCCTGTAACCGTACGACTTTCCCGGACAGGCGAAAAGTTTCTGGCGCTGGATAATAAAGAATATACGTTGCCCGAAGGCCTCACTGTGATTGCCGATAGCGCCCGCGTGTTAGCGCTCGGTGGTGTGATTGGCGGAAAAGATTCCGGTTCTGAATTATCCACAACCAACGTGTTTTTGGAAGTTGCCTTATTTGATCCGCTAGCAGTTTCAAAAGCCGGACGTAGCTTGCAGATTGATAGCGATGCGCGTTACCGTTTTGAGCGGAATGTTGATCCTCTTTTCGTAGAATCCGCAACCGCAATTGCGTCCCAAATGATCCTTGATATTTGTGGTGGCGAAGCAAGCGAACCTGTTGTTGCAGGAACATTGCCCGATAAAATTAAAAAGACGATTGCTTTCCCGCTTGCACGTGTGAAAACATTGGGCGGTATCGAGCTTGGTGCGGATGCAATTACGGGTATTCTAACCCAGCTCGGATTTGCAGTGGAAGGCTCTGGTGAGACGCGGAATGTCGCGATCCCAAGCTGGCGTTCAGATGTGCATGGACCGGCGGATTTGGTGGAAGAAGTGGTGCGAATTCATGGGTATGACAAACTCCCCAACACCCCACTCCCAGCGAATGATAGCTTCAAACCAACGCTTTCGCCGTTGCAGAAAAATACGTCTCTCATTCGTCGTCAGCTTGCTACGCGCGGGCTTCGCGAAGCGGTGACCTGGTCATTTATGTCGTCGGACAAAGCGAAACTTTTTGCACCACTGCAACAGGAATTGACGTTGTTAAATCCGATCAGCAGTGACCTTGATGTGATGCGTCCTTCGATCCTGCCGAATCTGCTTGATGCGCTTGCACGGAATGCGGCGCGCGGCGCTTCGGATTTGGGATTATTCGAGATCGGCCCTATGTTTGCCAATGCCACGCCGGAAGGTCGAGTGCTTGTCGTAACAGGCGTGCGTTCAGGCAATGCGGCATCCAAAAACCCGCATAAAACCGAGCGTGTGTTAGATGTATTTGATGCGAAAGCCGATGGCATTGCAGCACTCACCGTTGCAGGTGCCCCGGTCGATAATCTTCAAGTGACACGCGATGCACCGAAATGGTATCATCCTGGTCGTTCGGGCGCGTGGAAACTGGGCAAGACAGTGTTGGGATATTTTGGGGAAATTCATCCTTCGTTCCTGGAAAGTTTTGATATTAAAACAACCGTAATCGCATTTGAACTTTTCCCGGAAGCGATTCCGTATAAACAAAAGAAAACCACTGCGAAATCTGCACTTAAAACATCGGAATTCCAGTCGGTAGAACGCGATTTTGCATTTATTGTGGATACCAGTTTGCCTGCGGAAGAGTTGCTGAAAACCGTGCGCGGTGCAGATAAAACACTTATTTCCCGTGTGTCGATTTTTGATGTATACCAAGGTAAAGGGGTGGATGATGGGAAGAAGTCGGTAGCGATTTCTGTCCGCCTTCAGCCGCAGGATAAAACGCTTACCGATGCCGATATTGAACAGATAAGCACCGCGGTGATTGGCGCCGTAGTAAAGCAATGCGGCGGGACATTGAGACAGTAGTAGTGGTAAGAGGTAGAGGCACCACACGAGGTGTCATTCCCACGGAGGTGGGAATCCATTGCCAGGATTATTGATGGGCAGTGGGTCCCCGTCTTCACGGGGATGACACCTCTTCTAGTCGTTTGACCTCTTGCCATTATTGCCGGAGTAAATTGCAACAGATCCCGGCTCGCGCTAACGGCTTACCGGGATGACAGTTTTAAAGGAATTTCATGACCTATAACCTTTCACGCATCCGTAACTTCTCGATCATCGCCCATATCGACCATGGGAAATCGACGCTGGCTGACCGCTTGATCCAAGAATGCGGGGGCTTAAGTGAGCGGGAAATGTCCGCACAGGTCCTTGATAACATGGATATCGAGAAAGAACGCGGTATCACGATTAAAGCCCAAACCGTGCGGCTTTTATATAAAGCGCTGGATGGGGAGATTTATAACCTGAACCTGATGGATACGCCGGGTCACGTGGATTTCGCGTATGAAGTGAGCCGATCACTCGCGGCGGCGGAAGGGTCGTTGCTGGTAGTTGATGCCTCCCAAGGTGTGGAAGCGCAAACCCTGGCAAACGTGTATCAGGCAATTGATAATAATCATGAAATTATTCCTATCTTGAATAAAATTGACCTTCCTGCGGCGGAACCGGAGCGGGTTAAAGCGCAAATCGAAGAAGTAATTGGTTTGGATACCAGCGACGCAATCCACGTTTCGGCAAAAGCGGGTATCGGTATTCGTGAAACGCTCGAAGCAATCGTGAAACATATTCCTGCTCCGAAAGGCGATGCCGATGGGATTCTTAAGGCGCTGCTGGTGGATAGCTGGTATGACCCGTATCTTGGGGTCGTGATCCTGATCCGTGTGATGGAAGGTACTATCCGTAAAGGCCAGAAAATCCGAATGATGCTTGCGGGTGCGACACACCAGGTGGATTCGGTTGGGGTGTTTACGCCGAAAAAAGAAATGGTTGGCGAACTCTCTGCCGGAGAAATCGGCTTTATTACGGCGTCGATCCGACAAGTATCCGATTGTAAAGTTGGGGATACCGTAACCGATGAGCTCCGCCAGGCAACTGAACCGCTCCCTGGATTTAAACCGAATCTCCCGGTGGTATTCTGCGGACTTTACCCTGCCGATGCTTCGGAATTCGAGCATTTACGGGATTCGTTGGCGAAACTGGGCTTAAATGATGCAAGTTTCGAATTTGAGCAGGAAACCTCCTCAGCACTCGGCTACGGCTTCCGTTGTGGGTTCTTAGGGTTGCTGCATTTGGAAATCATCCAAGAGCGCCTAGAACGGGAATTCGACCTTGATCTTATCACCACCGCGCCAAGCGTGGTCTATAAGCTTTATATGCATGATGGAAGTATGATCGAGCTGCATAACCCTGCGGATATGCCGGATCCTACTCGGATTAATTACATGGAAGAGCCATGGATCCTGGCGACCATCCTCACACCGGATGAGTATCTTGGCTCCGTGCTTAAGCTTTGCACCGATAAACGCGGAACGCAGAAAGAGCTGACCTATGTTGGAAACCGAGCAATGCTTGTGTATCGCTTGCCACTCAATGAGATCGTATTCGATTTCTATGACCGTTTAAAATCCTGCACCCGCGGTTATGCGAGTTTCGATTGGCGTCTGGATGGATATGAAGAAAGCCCGCTGGTGAAGCTTTCAATTCTGGTAAATGGCGAACCGCTCGATGCGCTTTCACTTATCACCCACCGCGCACGTGCGGAAGGGCGCGGCCGAGAGCTGTGCCTGCGCTTGAAAGACCTAATCCCGCGTCAGATGTTCCAAATTGCGATCCAGGCTGCGATCGGGGGCAAGATTATTGCGCGTGAATCGGTCAGCGCGATGCGTAAAGACGTAACCGCGAAATGTTACGGTGGTGATATCTCCCGGAAGCGGAAACTGCTGGATAAGCAGAAGAAAGGTAAGAAGAAAATGCGCTCGATCGGAAATGTCGAAATCCCGCAGAGTGCGTTTATTGCGGCGCTTAAGCTGGGTGATGACTAGTTCCTAGTATAAAGAGATAGAACGCATAAAAGAGGTCGTCATTCCCACGCAGGTGGGAATCCACGGACAAGCTACTTGATGGGCAGTGGATCCCGTTACACGGGGATGACAAGAATGATCTTTATACTGGATTGCTTCGTCGTTTCACTCCTCGCAATGACGACCTCGATTATAACAACGACAACACCATAAAAACTTATGCCCACCCTCCCCCCCACCTCCGGTACGCCTGAATATCTTGCGGTACTCTTCCATGGCTATGGCGAACGCGGCGAGAAAATGATCCGCCGAGTCGCGACCCCGTTTTCCGAACATTTTCCTTCCATGCTGTTTATTGCGCCGGATGCGCCGTTCCCGTGCAAGGTCTATCCTGAAGGATTTGACTGGCTGCACTTTGATGGGGAATGGACGGCTGAGAATATTTGGAAAACGGCCCTACAAACCGAAATATTGCTGAATGAGTATATCAATGGGTTGCTTGCGGAATATGGGCTTTCCGATGACCGGCTGGTACTGATTGGCTTTTCGCAAGGCGGAGCGCTTGCTATGCAACTTGGATTACGTCGGCCCAAACCCTGCCATGCCGTGATTGCTTATGGCTCGCCGATGCCTATTGCCGAAAAACTACTGTCGGATATCCACTCCCGCCCACCTATGTGCCTCATCCATGGGGCGGAAGATTCAATCGTTCCTCCCGAACGTCACCATATGACCTATGCCGCGCTCAAAACGCATGGGATACCGGTCACTGGCCATCTTTTAGCAGGGACAGAGCATAGAATCGATCCAGCAGCGGCGGAATGTGGTATCCAGTTCCTCAAAGGCCTTAAGCCCTAGACACACAAAAGGCCGCTTTAAAAGCGGCCCGATGTGATGTGGTTAGTATGGTTTAGTGGGTAAATCGGTTACCAGTACATTCCCGAAGGATAGAAGCCCATAGATGGCCCTTCTTGTGGTTCTTCATGGTATTGCACTTGGCCTGGAGCGGGATAAAACTTTCCGCCGCTAGGCATATTCACATTCTGATCCATATATTGGCCCTCTGGCTCAAGAGCACCGCCACCGCCTGGATGGATTGCCTCTGAAGAAGAAGTCGATTGTTGCTGTACGCCGCCTGAACCACCGCGAGCATCCGCTTCACAACCCATGATCTGATAGATCCGGTCAAGATAGTCTATACGGGCCCCAGATGCATTTATAGCCTCCTCTGCACTCATATAGGTCGAGATATAGCCTAAAGGCATCAAGACGCTTTTCAAACCTGGCCCTTTGTTCTTTTGAGCGGTCGTACGGTAGAATTCCGCCTCGTTCATCTCAAGCAACACTTCTTTGCAGGATAGCTGCTTATCTTTACGCTGCAACGATTGCACTTTCGGAGAAGTATCTCCGCTGCAAGCACTCACTAACACCGCTACCATTCCCATTAAAACAAGCTTTTTAGCCATCGCTGTTCCTCGTATTTTTTCTATTGGACAATTCAGGCACTGATAGTTTGATCCTCACATAAAATACTTTACAAAAGGTTACCAGTGAGAGTCACCCTACAGAAAAGAGGGGTTTTTTCGTTAAAGCGATTTAATCTCTCTTAATGTCTTTCATTTTGAAATTGAGATTTACTTAATTTTTGGATGTCCACTGATCGGGAACATTGGTGATGATAGCATGGAGGCCAAGTTGCTTGATTTCTTGGGGAGAATACACTTGTTTACGGTATTTTTTAGGGATGTCTTCTAACCCCCAACAGATGATTTCTACCCCCACTTTTTGGGCTAATTCTACATATTGAGGGTCTATCGCATAGGAAACCGGATGAATGGCATATGGCGTAAATCCGAGTGTGCTGAGAATCTCCTCCACACTGTAATGCTTTACCGGATCAAACCAAAGGGCGCCGATGCGGATTTTAGGATCATGTAGGCGCACCTGCTGTAGCATTTCCCAATCAAATGAGGATACTACAAAGCTTTCACGCGACCAGCCAGGCTTGCTGTAATATTCTTCCATCATACGGCAGACAGGCTCCGCCGTACCGGAGCCTTTGAGTTCAATATTCAGGAGAATCCTCCGCCCGCGCTGGATGTAAGCATCCACGAGTTCAAGAGTTTCACATAAGGTTGGGATTTTTTCACCCCGAACATCGCAGGTCTCAAGGAAGTGCAGCGTACGTTTGCCCACTGGCCCATTACGGCCGGTCATGCGTTTGAGGGTCTTATCGTGAAAAACAACGAGTGTGCCGTCACGGCTTAGATGAACATCGCATTCAAACCCATCAGCACCACTATCCAGCGCTTTTTTAAACGCGGCAAGAGTATTCTCTGGGGGATACCCCTCCGCCATACAGCCGCGATGTCCCAGTATATACATTACAGTCCTATTTTAATCTCAATGCCCATTTCTCAATGCCATGCCACGAGGCGACAGCAAAGAGTACAATCAGCGCATAGCTAAAGAAAATATATTCGAGGAATTTTTCCGGCGCGCCGTGATACCAGCTATAGACCCACTGTTGCACCGGGAAGGCATAAATATAAATCCCATAAGAAAAGTCACCATATTTTGCCCAATGGTTTAAAGCAGGAATGCGCAGGAACGAAAAATGGATAATGATATAGGGCAAGGTTACCATAATAACGGTTCTGGCATAGGGGGTGTAAAGCGATATCAATGTCACCAGCAATGCAAGAATGAAAAGATAATGGGTTTTGGGAAGACGGTCATAATACATATACAGCAGCATGCCGGACATAAAACTAATACCGTGCTTAAGCGCATACAATACCGGGACGGTTCCACCCATTAACGTCATTTTTGGATTCACCAGATGAAGCATAGCCCCGAAAAAGTGCAGCAGGAGAAGTGCGATTATAAAAGGGCGAAGAATTTTTAAGAATCCAAGCCCTAAGACCACCAGATACATGGCAAACTCAACGGGAAGCGTCCAGAGTGATCCGTTAAATGTGTGATGCAGGTTGGCAGAAAATACTTCGGGCAGTGCATTAGTGGAGGTATATAAGAAGATGTTCCTTAGGTATTTATAGGTCTGATACTGTGAGAAATAGTCACTCGCCGACAACGGAGAAAGCAGCGGGCCAACGACAAATACCGATAATAGTACAATAACCGCAAGCCCTGGAAAAATACGAAGGCTTCGGTTCTTCAAATAGGTATTTATGGAAGGATTACGGCACCAGCTGGCAGTAATTAGAAATCCGCTGATGATAAAGAAAATGCTGACGCATAATCCGCCCAGCGTATCAAGATTGCCAGAGAGCCTTGCAAAGAATTCCGGCTCGCGCCCATAAAGCGGCCAACAATGGCTTAAAAATACCCCGCTTGCCGCCATAAACCGGAGAAAATCGAAATTATTCTCCCGGCTGATAGGAATATAGCCCCCCCTCATCCGCATACCTTACATATGCACCACTTTACCATACGCATCGAGCACCGACTCATGCATCATTTCGGAAAGCGTCGGGTGCGGGAAGATTGTATGCATGAAATCGAGTTCCGTCGCTTCCATGGTTTTGCCCAGCACAAAGCCTTGTACAAGTTCGGTGACTTCAGCACCAATCATATGCGCGCCAAGCAATTCGCCGGTTTGCTCATCGAATATGGTTTTGACTAAACCTTCAGGCTCGCCCAGTGCAATCGCTTTGCCGTTGCCCATGAACGGGAAGCGGCCAACTTTCACTTTGCGTCCCATTTCTTTCGCTTTCGCTTCTGTTACGCCTACGCTTGCCACTTGAGGTGTGCAATAGGTACAGCCTGGGATGTTCTCGCGTTTAATCGGATGGACGCCATTAAGCCGCGCGATTTTCTCAACGCACACAATACCTTCGTGGCTCGCTTTATGCGCAAGCCATGGCGCACCCGCCACATCACCAATCGCATAAACACCCGGTTCGCCGGTCTCCAACCATTCGTTCACCACGATATGACCACGATCCACACGTACTTTGGTGCCTTCTAGGCCAAGATTTTCGCTGTTGCCAACGATTCCGACGGCCATAATCACGCGATCCACTTTCAGTTCAGTGGTTTTGCCGCCTGCTTCCAAGGTTGCAGTGACGCTATCTTTGCCTTTCTTTAAAGCGTTGACGGTGGTCGAGGTTTTAATCACCATGCCTTGCTTTTCAAACTGCTTTTGCGCAAACGCTGAAATTTCAGCATCTTCCACAGGTAGGACGCGATCCATCACTTCCACGACAGTCACTTCACTTCCCAATGCACGATAGAAGCTCGCAAACTCAATCCCGATTGCACCCGATCCCACGACCAGTAACGATTTTGGCAGTGTTTCTGGCACCATTGCTTCTTTGTACGACCAGACAAGCTTTTCATCGGTCTCTAGCCCTGGCAATTGGCGTGCGCGAGCGCCGGTTGCGAGGATAATATGCGTCGCTTTGATATCGGCGATTTTCTTGCCGTCTTTCTCAACTTTAATAGCACCTTTGCCGTTCAGTTTTCCAAAACCGTCGATTACTTCGATCTTGTTTTTCTTCATCAAATGGCCAATGCCTGACGAGAGTTGCTTTGCCACTTGGCGCGAACGTTCAACAATTTTTTTCAAGTCGATTTTGACGTCTTTTACCGTAATTCCATAGGCATCGGCGTGCTGGATCAGGTTGAATACTTCCGAGGAGCGAAGCAGCGCTTTTGTGGGGATACAGCCCCAATTCAAGCAGATACCGCCTAAGTGATTTGCTTCGACAAGCGCGGTTTTCATGCCCAGTTGTGCGGCACGAATCGCAGCCACATAGCCACCCGGACCACCACCAATTACTACGACATCGAATTGTTTTTCTGCCATGGGTTACTCCTTAAAATAAAACTTCCATCTTTGTCATTCCCGCGAAGGCGGGAATCCATTGTAATCTTTGAACATTGGTTCCCCGCCTGTGCGGGGATGACGACCTCTTTTGGAGGCTCTCCTGCACTCTACACCAACATCGTCACCGGCTTCTCAATCAGCGCCTTAAACGTCTGCAAGAACTCCGCACCGAGCGCGCCATCGACCACACGATGGTCAACCGATAACGTCACCGTCATTTGGGTCGCCACTTCGAGTTTGCCGTTCACAACCACAGGACACTCTTCCCCTGCACCAATGGCGAGGATACAGCTTTGTGGCGGATTGATGATAGCAGAGAAATCTTTAATCCCGTACATGCCGAGATTGGAAATCGTAAACCCTCCACCTTGATAGGCTTCAGGTGGTAATTTCCCTGCTTTTGCTTGGGACGCCAAGGATTTCATTTCATTGGAAATCATCGCCAGGGTTTTTTGATCAGTATTTTTCACAATCGGCGTCACCAAACCATCAGGAATGGCCACGGCTACTGACACATCAATATTGTTATATTGCACCACCGCATCATCATACCAGGAGGCATTGACTTTCGGATGTTTTTTCATCGCGAGCGCCACGGCTTTAATCACCATATCGTTCACGGAAATTTTATAGGCCGGCTTGCCTTCTTCATCGAGCGGTGCCGCAGAATTTAAATCCGCGCGCACGTCGAGCAATTTATCAATAACGCAGTCAATGGAGAGGTAAAAGTGGGGGACTTGTTGTTTGGATTCTGTAAGACGTTTTGCAATCACTTTACGCATGGAGGAGTTTGGTACGTGGATAAAATCGTAAGGATGCCGTACCACTCGTCCGCCGCCAGTACCGCCGCTGGCAAGGGTGGCTTTGATATCCGCTTTCACGATACGTCCATGCGGGCCCGTTCCTTGTACACGTCCAACATCCAACCCAGCTTCTTTGGCCAAACGTTTGGCCAAAGGACTGGCTTTTACTCTTCCACCCGCCGGCGCAGAACCCAATGCACCGCCTTGCATCGGAGGCGCTTTGGATACTTTCGGTGCCAATGCAGCTTGCGCTTGCGCAACCGCCGTTTCCGGAGCTAACTCCCCAGACACCGCTTTTTCCGCAGGTTTACCTTGGTCATTGGCTGCGACTTTCTGATGTTTTTTAATGAGTGCGTCGACGGCGGCAGAATCCTCACCATCTTCAAGTAGGACGGCAATCAGGCGATTGACTTTCACCCCTTCGGTTCCTTCCGGAACCAGGATTTTTCCCATCACACCTTCATCCACCGCTTCCACTTCCATCGTCGCTTTATCGGTTTCGATTTCCGCGATCACCTGACCTGGCAATACTTTATCGCCTTCTTTCTTCATCCATTTCGCAAGGTTCCCTTCCGTCATAGTAGGAGATAAGGCAGGCATAAGGATTTCTATCGGCATCGACGCAACTCTTTATTTATATTAATAATCTATAGAGCGTTTTCGCTTTAATTCTACACAAGGCGTTCAAGGGGAGCCGCGCGGAGTGTACATACGGTACATAAGCACGGCGATATCGTAGAACAACGATGTGTAGAATTAAATGGAAAATGTTCTACTAGCAATTGCCTTTCTTGGCTTGTCCAGGAGGGCAGAATTTGCCACCATTTCCACCACCACCATTCTCAATAGTCACGCCACCGGCACTGACTTTGGTACGGCCTGGGTTTGCGGTTAATGAGCATGCGCTTACCAGCGATACGACCACTGCCAACATAAAATATTTTTGAACCATTCTTCACTCCATAAAATGTATTTTGAACCTGAGAAAAGCCACTGCTTTCTTAAGTGCGTCTAGCTATACACTATTGCCCAAAGTCACGCGAGGAAAATTTGGTATCCATAATAGGCTGCGCTATTGAGAAGCCCGGCAAGCAAAAAATGCTTAAACGGAATCTTGAAGAATCCTCCTACCGCAGCAAACAATGCACCAATGGTCGGGATCCAGATCAATGCTAGCAACAACCAAAACCCAAAACGTTGGGTGATTTTATCCCCAAACGCCGTGATATCGTTTTCAATTCCAGGAATTAATTCTCTCTTCCGGCAGGTGGAAAGCACCCTCCCCAGCAAAGCGTTGCATAACATTGCAATGACGGTTCCTGAGACTAACATCCCCAACATGATCGCAGGATTATAGCCACCGAAAGCCTGCATCACCGGCAGCACATAGGCAGCATGCACAGGAAGCAGTAACGCTTCCATGAACGTATCCCAAAAAAGAAGGCTGTAGATTTCGGTGATGTCCATTTTCTCTTCGCCGTCCTACCCTATTTTGCGTGCTTCTTCGACAAGCATAATCGGAATTCCATCGCGGATCGGATAAGCGACTTGCGCGCGCTCACTGATAAGTTCCTGGGCTGCAGCATCATAACGCAGCGGCGTTTTGGTCAGCGGACATACCAAGATTTCGAGCAATTTAGGATCCAGTACTTTGCGTTCAGTTGACATGGTCACTCTCTTGATTCAATAGAATGTTTGGTATGATAAGCCCGAAATCCCTAGCGGGCAAGGGCTTCTTTGCCAAAACTTACGGCTTCTTTATCGAGCCCTAGACGATGCAACGCCTTCACACCAAGCGATATAACCCTTTCATCCGCTTTCGCAATAGACGTATCACCAAAACTGAGTGCAAGCAGTGCAAGCGTTTCGCCCGTGCGTTGGTACGCGGAAGCATCATCCAGCAACCGTAATACGACAGAAGATGGCGGTTTATAAGAGGCGAGCAGCAGCTCATACCAGGCAATATTGGAGATCGGCACGCCGGAGCTTTCAATCAAGGTATACAGCGATGCAAGCGCTTCTATGCGCTCAGGAATCCCAAGTTTCCGTTTCTTGGCCCATGCTGCCTCAATGGTGGCACGGTCAAAGCTCTCTGGATTGCTTGCATGATACGTAGTTACGGCCTCTAATACAGCAGGGGAGATATCGAGCTTCTTTGGCACCGGAGGATTGCCCGAAGTTAACACCGCCACACCCTGCCATAGCGCATTGACCATCTGGGTTGGTAGTGGTTTTTTACGGTTCTTACGGCCAAAGCGCAGCGCTTCCTGGAAAACAGGAGGGAGCGTAACTTTTTCTTCCTGCAAGACACGCATGCCGAGCTCGGCCTGATCGAGTTTCCCCTCTAGCAGTTGGCAAACGATAAGGTATGGCTTCCAGAGCGGCGTATTGAAATGACGTCTGGCGCTCTGAATCTTCGTACAGGCTTGTTTATATTGCCCCACCCGGAAAAGCGTATGGATTGCTTCTTGTTCGATGGGTTCATTGACATAGGATTTCGGCACGCGGGCGATGAGGTCAGACACCGCATTATATTCGCCCATCGCGCTTAATTGGCGCAGGCGTAAACCCAGCAATGTCTCAAAATAACCATAACCTTTGGGAGACGCCGTACCCGAAGCAAGCAACCGGAAACGCAAAGCACCCAATGTGCGGGAATGGGTATTTATCGGCAACAGCACGAGGAGATGTTCGGCTACGCGACGATCCGTCCCTAACCATAATTTCTCGCCAAGCGCTCCTTGCTCTGGGGTAATAATACCGATGGAGTCGTATCCTACTGATGTGGCGGTATCTTCTTCGGCTTCGGTAACGGTTTTCTCTTCCACACTCATCTTAGGATCTTTCGCCATCGCATTAACGGCAGATTCCACCGCTTTTTTCGGCGATCCGGATTGCGATTTTTTAGAAAGTTTTTTCGGCGGAGCGACTTCCTCAACAGACTCAGGAGCAATATCGCTCGGTTCTGCTTGTGTGGGAAGCGGAGTGGGCGGAGGAGTTCCCGGCAGCTGCATGTTTTCCCCTTCCTCATAGGATTCTGGAAGTGGCGGGGATTCCGGAGCCGGAGGGGATTTCGCTACGGTATTGGAAAAATTAGGGGTGATGTTCGATGGCAAATCGGTTGCTTCATCGAAGGGATCAGGTTCAACCTTTTTAGGTTTAGACGCAGAAGCAGGATCGGAGAACAGGTCAGAAAAAGCCCCTGCCGGGGATGACGCAAAAAGCATCCCGCTTAGCATTAGACAGCTAGAATATAACCGCCAATTACTGTGCTGCCCATTACGGCGCTGTAGTTGCATCTGGAGCAGCACCTTGAGTCGGATTCAGGCCTAATTGCTCCGAAGTAACGGGTTTTTCGACTGTCGCAACCGGTGCCGGGATATCACGTTTTAATATCACTACCCCGCCAACAATTCCCCCGATGATCGCAAGAATCAAGGAGATTTTAATAATCGTACCAAAACTTTTCATCTGCTACCTATTTAATGGGTATCTTAAACTACGATATGCCGAGATTCGGCGTTACATCATTCTTATGTACTTTATCGTAGCTTTAGCCGCTTTTTTATACTACAAAAGAGAAACGTACGCAAGGATCTTATGGAAAGAGACCGACCTTCCCCCTCCACAGAAACATTGGCTGAACCTGACCCTGCCACTACCCTTCCGCTTGCCCAGACGGTCGTACTCGTGGGAATGATGGGGTGTGGAAAAACAGCGATTGGCACGCGGCTTGCGAAATATCTTGGCGTGCCGTTTATCGATGCGGACCAGAAAATTGAAGAACGCGCAAGCTGCTCTGTTTCCCAAATTTTTGAATATCTCGGCGAGCCAAAATTCCGCGAAATGGAGCGCGAAGCCATTCAAGAAGTACTGGCGGGTGAACCTTGTATCCTAGCCACCGGCGGCGGAGCCTTTATGCAGGATGAAACGCGCGCACTTATCCTTGAAAAATCCTTATGTATTTGGCTTAAAGCTCCGTTTGAAGTGCTGCTTGAGCGCGTCTCACGGAAAAAAACAAGACCTCTCCTTGAGAAAGGTGACAAGGCCGAAATACTTAAAAAATTACTTGAAGAACGTACTCCTTTTTATGAAAAAGCCCATGCAGCCGTAGAAAGCGGCCCGTCGGGGCACCATATAGTAGTGCAAGCCGTTGCGGACGCTATCGCGACATACCAACAAAACAAACACGCATAATAGTATGACTCTGAACCCTATGTCTCCCCTTAACCACCTCACTGTTTCGCTAGAAGAACGTTCGTATGATATCCTCGTTGGCAACGGATTACTTGCACAGGCCGGGGAAATATTAAAGCCCCTGTTAAAGCTTCCCCGGGTGTTTATCCTCACAGACGAAACCGTGGCCAAACATCATTTGGGAACGCTGGAAACATCGCTGAATAACGCCGGGATCAAGAATGATGCGATCATTTTACCGCCGGGGGAAAATACCAAGCGCTTTGAGATTTTAGAGCGGGTGATGAATACCCTGCTTGAGGCCAAGCCTGAACGAAGCATGACCTTAATTGCGCTCGGCGGCGGGGTGGTTGGAGACTTAACTGGTTTTGCGGCAAGCATCCTGCTGCGCGGCGTTCCTTTTATCCAAATACCAACCACGCTTCTTGCACAGGTGGATAGCTCCGTTGGTGGGAAAACGGGGATCAATACGCCGTATGGCAAAAACCTCGTTGGCACCTTCTATCAGCCTTCCCTTGTGCTTGCGGATATGGAATTGCTGGGCACACTTCCCACGCGCGAGCTGCTTGCGGGCTATGCGGAAGTCGTAAAATATGGGCTAATCAACCAGCCGGATTTCTTCACGTGGCTGGAAGGAAAAAGTGCCGCGCTTAAAGCCAAAGACCGCGACACTCTTTCTCATATGGTGCTGACGAGCTGCAAGGCAAAAGCAGATATTGTAGCATCGGATGAGCGCGAAAGCGGTGCACGCGCACTCCTTAATCTTGGACATACATTCGGCCATGCGCTGGAGAAAATTGCGGGCTATGATGGGCGGTTGCTCCACGGAGAAGCCGTGGCGCTTGGAATGGCGCAGGCTTTCCGTTTCTCGACCCGCTTGGGCTTATGCCCTGAAGAAGATACAGCGCGTGTTGAAGCACATTTAAAAGCGGTGGGATTGCCGGTGTTCTTGTCGGATATCGCTATTGCATGGGAGCCGGAAGCGTTGTTGGATGGAATGTACCAGGATAAAAAAGTGAGCGGCGGAAAGCTCGTATTTATTTTGGTTAAGGGAATTGGGAAAGCGTATATTGCGAAGGATATCATTGATCACGATGTTCTTGGCTTCTTAAATGAGGAGGTAGGCAGAAAGCACTAAACTTTTTGCCATGTAAACGTCTATGGACACTATTTTATTCTTTAATATCATCGGTATTTTCTTCCTGCTCATGGCTTCGGCTTATTTCTCGGCAGCGGAAACAGCTCTCACTGCGGCTTCCCGGGCAAAAATGCATAAGCTTCGGGTTGAAGGGAATAAACGCGCAAAAATCTTCGAGAAATTACGCCAAGAGAAAGAACGTATGATTGGCGCGATGCTGCTTGGGAATAATGCGATTAACATCCTTTCCTCTGCGATTGCAACGAGCCTGCTCATCAAGTTCTTCGGGGATGAAGGGGTGGTTTATGCCACTATCATCATGACATTCCTTGTGCTGATTTTCTCTGAGGCTCTACCCAAAACTTATGCGATTCAACATGCCGAACAGGTCGCTCTTCGCCTCTCGCCATCCCTTGCGATCATGGTTAAAATTCTTGCCCCGATTACTAATACCGTCCAATGGATTGTAACAGCAATTATCCGCCTATCCGGCGTGAATAAAGGCCATGAGGGGGATTTCATTTCCGCATACGATGCTGTACGCGGCGCCATTGACCTTCATCACAAAGAAGGCACGATTCGGAAACTTGATAAAGATATGTTGGGTGGGGTGCTTGATCTGTATGAGGTGGAAATCCAGGATATCATGGTCCACCGGAAACAGATGGAAATGATCGACGCCAACCTCCCTGTGGCGGAAATCGTGAACCTTGTCATTAACAGTAGCCATACGCGGATCCCGTTATGGAAAGATAATCCGGACAACATCGTGGGCATCTTGCATGTCCGGGACGTATTGATCGCGTTAAAACAACATACCGGAGAGGTGAACACCCTTGATGTGATGTCTATTGTGACCGAACCCTGGTTTGTTCCTGAAACGACCCAGGTTTATGTGCAGCTTGCGGCTTTCCGGGCAAAACGCCGGCATTTCGCCCTGGTGGTCGATGAATATGGCACATTACAGGGCCTTGTGACCCTAGAAGACGTGCTCGAAGAGATTGTGGGCGAAATCATGGATGAACATGATACCGAAGCACGAGGGATCATTGCCGAAGGCGCGGGATGGCATTATCTTGACGGAAGCGTCACTATCCGAGACCTCAACCGAAAACTCGACTGGAACCTGCCCGATGAGGATGCATCGACGGTGGCCGGACTTATTATCCATGAGGCCCAGACCATCCCGGATGTCGGAGAAATCTTTACTTTCCATGGGGTTACTTTCGAGATCCATGAAAAAGAGGACAATCAGGTCACCGGTATCCGTGTGAAAAAGAAGCGAAAATCCAAAAAACCTGACCAGAAAGGGACATAGGCCGTTTTTTTCCTAAAAATTGACCGCTTTGCCCTTGCTTTTTGCTCTCGTATCCTGTAGAAATTCTTCTCCCTTTTTAAGGTACGATAGTATAATGCATTGAGAACTATCGGATTTACGAATATTTAGGCTACAGGCAACGCATATGAAACCAAACATTCACCCCGAGTACCATGAAATTATTCTCCAACTTACCACAGGAGCGACCGTTCCGACGCGCTCTACTTACGGGAAGCCAGGGGATGTTCTGAAACTGGAGATTGATCCTGAGAAGCATCCAGCTTGGACAGGAACCGGTATCGTTGCTAACCAAAACGCGGATAAAGTTGCAAGCTTTAACAAGCGTTTCAGTGGTTTCTTCGGTGCAGATGCTGCGCCTAAAGAAGAGCCTCAAAACTAGAATTTATACGCTCTGGGGAGGTTCTTTTGAACCTTCCCTTTGTGCTTCTTCTTCAAATAAACCGCGTGTTTATTACCTGATGTAGGTTTTCCCACTTTACCTTCTAAAAATTAAGGCAAAGGATGCGCCGGTCTCTTAAAATTCTCGATATATTGCAGGATTCCGAAGATCTTAACCGGATTTTCACCGATTGGCAGTTTATCCCGCTCCCGCTTGTTTTGCTGGCCTGGACGGATGAAGACTTCCGGGACGACCTTCTTTCCGACCCCACCTCCACTTTACAAGAACTGCTACTGGATTGCCCTTTGCATAAGGTATTTTGTGTGCTTGAGAATGATGAGCATACTCGGCATTTGATCCTCCCTTACCGCCATCCAAGCACCTTTAGCTGGAGCAAACAGCAAGTCGAGACGCAGCTTCGCAGCGAAATGCACAATACGAATAACCTGGATTACGGTATTCCCATCCCGGTCATTGCCCATGCGCTGACGAATCCTCTTTATAAGAAGACGTTGATGGTGAATCCACGCCAGACCCTGGCGGATGAGAAATATAACCTCGGGTCTTACGATTATTTCGTACATGAAAATACCGAACGTACTGTGCATCTCATGCTCCCTGAGAATAAATGGAGCGATACGCGCCTTTCTGCACGGGAACTTGAACAGCGGTTGCTTGACGATCTTAAGCCGAAATGTTTGCATTAAATCTGTTTGCAACCCTTTTGTAAAAAGGGTATGAAAGAAGGACACACTGCCGGGAGAGCAAAACTGTTTTCTTAAAACAACGGAAACTATGCAGATTTACCTCCCCATTGCAGAAATGCCGGTCAATGTCTTCCTTGTGCTGCTGCTTGGCGGCGTCACCGGTGTGCTTTCTGGGATGTTTGGTGTAGGCGGCGGGTTCTTGATGACCCCTTTCCTCATTTTCATCGGCGTCCCTCCCGCGATTGCCGTATCAAGTTCCGCTAATCAGATTATCGCCTCCTCCTTTTCCGGTTTCATGGCCCACTGGAAGCGCAATAATGTCGATTTTAGGATGGGTATTTTCCTTCTTTTTGGTGGGATGATCGGCTCTACCTTAGGCGTGGGGTTGTTTGCGCTGCTCAAATCATTGGGACAAATTGACCTTGTCATCTCACTGACATATGTCTTTTTCCTCGGGCTTATTGGAAGCTTGATGGGCATTGAGAGCTTTAAAACCTATATGCACAAGCGCAAAGGGATCTCTGCCCCCGCGCAACCCAAAATCAACTGGTTTCATGCTTTGCCGCTGCCGTGGAAGACGGATTTCCCGAGGTCTAACCTCCATATTAGCCGCATCCTTCCTTTGGTGATCGGCTTTGTCACCGGGATTATGGTATCGATCATGGGGATTGGTGGCGGCTTTATTATGATTCCCGCGATGCTTTATATCCTTGGCATGCCGACTTCCGTGGTGATTGGAACCTCGTTGTTCCAAATTATTTTCATTACCGCCAACGTAACCTTCCTCCAGGCCCTTAACACGCATACAGTGGATATCGTGTTAGCGCTTTTGTTACTCACCAGCTCAGTGATCGGGGCGCAGTTTGGAACGCGTATCGGGGTAAGACTCTCGTCGGAACATATACGCGGGTTGCTCGCACTGATCGTGCTTGCCGTTGCACTGAAACTCGCGCTCGGCCTGTTTGTGGAGCCTGCGAATCTCTATGAAGTCATCGAGCTCGAAAAGGCCACATGATGTCGCGTGCTTTGCCTCTTCTCTTGTTAGGTTTCCTGTGGATTGCACTCTCTTCGGATGCATCGGCAAAGGCGCTAGTTGCGGATCTCGATAGCCGTTTGATTGAAATTGATTCTGGCTTCACCGGACAGGATCTTTTGTTATTCGGCGCGCGGAATAATACCGGCGATGTCGTGGTCATTGTGCGGGGACCCGCAAAGTCCTATATGGTGCGTAAACGCGAAAGTATTGGCGGGATTTGGGTGAACCGTCACCAATTACGGTTTGATAACGTGCCAGGGTTTTATTTTGTTGCGTCCAATCGTACCATGGACGATATCAAAAATTATCAGTTGCTTTCTTCGCTGAATATCGGGACGGAAATACTCTCTTTCCAAACGGAGAAAGAAGCGAATTCGAAGCTTAAGAGAGAGTTCCATCATGCGCTACTCTCCGAAAAAGAAGTGCAAAAACTTTATACCCCCACCGTTAAAGGCTATCATGAGGTTTCGTTTATTGGGGATACGTTGTTTCGGACCATTATCCGTTTCCCAGAAAATATTCCGCGCGGTTCCTATACTGCCGAGGTTTATCTGTTTAATGACGGTCAACTTTCGGCGGTACAATCGACTCCGATTATCGTAAAAAAAACTGGGTTTGATGCGTTCGTTTCGGACTTAGCGTACCAGCATTCAGCACTCTATGGCATTATTGGTATTTTACTGGCACTGGGCGCAGGGTGGGGAGCAAATCACCTATTTGAGAAAAAGTACTAAATGGAGAGTCTGATGTCCAATACCCGAACCCCCATCCCCTCTGCTCAACGGGCTAAATTGTTGGTATGCGTGAATGACAGCGCACATTCGAGGGTGGCGATCCGTTTTGCCTGCGGGAAGGCCCGCCAAAGCGGGTGCCCGGTGGAATTCTTGACTGTTATTTCGCCCGTAGATTTCCAGACATTTGGTACGGTTGCCGACAAAATGCGCACAGAAAAATGGCAGGATGCCGAGAATCTTCTTCAGAGGCTTGCAGAAGAAGTGCAGGATTATGCGCGTATCATCCCGAGCCTTTCGGTCAGAGAAGGCCGTATTGAAGAAGAAATTATCAGCGCAGTGCAAGAAGATGCGAGCATCAATATGCTGATCCTTGGTATCTCACCCCATACTCCGGGTAAGGATGCACTTATCCCCCAGCTTGCGTCCAAACTCGGGAATGAGCTTCTTATTCCTATGCTGATTGTGCCGGGCAACCTTACAGAGCAACAGATTCACGAGCTGACCTAGTTCTCGCCGCGACCGTTCTTTCTTCGAAAGAAGCTCCGTGAAGCCCCTTTGTCAGTCCCAGCTTAGGTCGACCCTGGTTTTCTTCCGGTGGAAGGCCATTTTGTATCACCCTAATCACTTGCTGTGCCTGTTGCATTAAAGGCTGAATAATGTCCATATTTTCCGTCAATGTCTCAAGCGCTCTATGGTCTGCGTTAATCAGTTGCCGGTCGAAGGCTTTCTCGCAATGCGTACCATTCGCCGTTTTATAACGCAAGGAAACGCTTGTTCCCACCAATCCTTTAAACAACTCTCCGATCTCAGACGGTGACTTGTCCGCAATAGACACCCATTTTCCTTGGCTATCCGTAATTTCTTTAAGCTCGACCGTTTCTCCTTGTAAACCGTTAAATGCAGGAGTATGCCGCTCTGCAGCAGCATTACTCATTGGCTTAACCATCACCCGACCATCGGCCCCTTTCGAGATTACCACACCAATTCCGGCATAAAGTCCTTTGGGTACAGCTACCGTACAATTCTGTAAAACCATTTTCTTAATCTTAGCCAACAGAACGATGGTGACTTGTTTCAGCCCTTCGGCAAGCGCTCCAACGATACCTGGATTGTTTTCTTGTACCTTCTTCACTACCGCTTCGGCATAAGCGATAGTGTAGGGAGTGGTTGAAGGGGTGGCTATGGTTTCCAAGACTGAAGGGATAATATCCGACACTTCACTCCTCAACGGCTTTTTCATTCTCTCTTGGGCTTTTTTTATCTGGTTCGGGCTATAGGGCAACCCTTTAGCCCTTCGCCCTCCATCCGCTACGGCAATTTGCTCGATGTTTTTGAATATGACCTGATCGAAATCCGTAGTACCTACATCAACCCCGTTCAAATCCACCCATGACAGATCAATAAAGCGATCGATCTCTCCTGGATTCTCCTGCTTTTTCCTTTGGATATAATTTTGGATACGCTTTTTCTTTATTTCCGGATTGCGATCCGTTGCGATTTCGTATTTACGGACGGTATCAAACAAATCTGGACATTGTTGCTGAATTTCTTTCTGCAAAGCCTTTGCTTGCTTCAAGTAATAGGGATTTATCAGCCCTGGCTTTTCTTCCATGAGCGCAGTTAACCGGGGAACAACCCCATTATACTTCCCATCCTTTCTATCACCCTGCAATATCGCGTTTGCTTCGGCTTGGAATACCTCCAGCCGCTTCATCGGGCTTCTTCCCTTGCTATTCTTCTCTGCTTGCATAAATTCGCGCAGATGCTCCAATGCTGCATTTCGGGAAAGCCTTTCGATATAATCGGGATTCTCAGAGTAATTCGCAAAGGAAATGGGATGCTCTTCGGGGAGCGGGTTGCATGCATCCGATCCCAGCGTTCTTAAAAGGTTTTTAGCCTCCGCCTCTGAAATATTCGAGAGACGGTCATTTCCTTCCTCAATTCTTGCATTATAAAGCTGTTGGTAAGCTTTAAGAATATCAAATTCCCTGCGGAATTCATCGGTCATCACCGCGACTTCTACTAGAGTAGCAATAGGTATCTCAGGAACATCCGTTTCCCGTAAATTCAACCCCTCAACAACCGGACGGACTTTCTCTTTGGCAAAGTTTCGCACGTTATTATATAACATTCTAAGCACACTTTTTCTGTCCTGGAGTGAATACTCTCCTGGATCGTCAAAACAATTGAGAATTCCGATTATGTTGATCAGAGAATCTTTTACGCTTTTGCTGAAGAAAACAGGCATTTCCTCCAACACAGCGGGGGCGAATTTTTCCTGAATCAAAATACGAATATTCTCTAATGCCTTGCCGTAGGTCTCTTCTGTACAATCATCTTTTTGTAACTGTTGATAAAAACCCTCCGGCTCATCCCTATCGCTAATGATGTGCTCACACGCGATGAGATCTATTGGATTGGCAACGAGTCCGTAGTGGAGAAGTTCAAGTAGCACTTCATCATTATAGGAGTTTCTTATTTGCAGCTGTTCTACAGCTGCAAGAGTGGCAAACGCCATAGAGCTTTGCAGCTTCCTTAAACCCACCAATTCTACAAGCCGATATAATAACTTGTCTTTTTGCAATACCTCGGCTTCCTGGGAAATCGTTTGAAAAACCAACGAAATATCTTCAAATGTTGGAGCTTTGAGAAAGGTGTCTAAATGCGTATGGGATGCGCGACTTAATCCTGGTATAATTTTTTTCAATTCTCCCAGCGCGGGATGGGGAAGGGTTTGATCCGACTCCTTATTCCATAGTGAAAGACTTTCTTCAACTCCAGGATAGTATGAAAATTTGTTTTTCACTGGACCAAATTCTTGCCCAATTAACGCAAGGAAAAAGCTCTCACCATTCTCAAAATCAAAATCATTTGGCATTTGAGCGAAAAGAAACTCTATCCCAGCAACTGCTTCTCCCCACTGTTTTTTATAGGATTCATTATAATCTTTGCGGGGTTGCAGTGCGTACACCGCGGCCAATATGCGTTTTGTATAGGAAGGCAGATTAAGCCCTGGGTAGCGCTTCCCCAAATCTTTCTCAAGATCCGCTTGTATTTCATTAAGGTAACGTTCGATATCGACATTATTATCTTTTATTTTCATATGCATTTACTCCCGGTTGCATTGCTATTGCCATGTTTAAGAGATGTAAGTTTTTGCGTATAAAAAATACATATGCTTATCTTCATAACGTTACCGTCCCCAAGTCTTCTCTATCGGATCGATATTCATACTCTGGGCCTTCCTAAGTCCAGATCCCGAATGATGAGAACTTCCCCATTTCCCCCGCGGATGTTCAAACACAGACTGCGGTCTTGCTTTGCGTGAACCACTCCTCTCGTCCTTCTTAAGCACGTTGCACGACTCCTCGGTAAAGCGGTCGAGCATCGCTTTATCTAAATTTGTGAATGTCTCGGGAGCTTTATTGTCCGCATTGATAAGCTGTCTGTAGAATGGTTTCTCGTGTCTCATACCATTTGACGTTTCATAACGTAAGGCAACGGTTGTTCCCACCAATCCCTTGAACATCGGCGCTACATCCTTTAACGACATCCCTGCAACAGATACCCACCTGCCGTGACTATCCGTAATTTCTTTGAGTTCTACGATTCCTTGGATAGCATTAAATCCAGGAGTATGCTCCCCTGCAGACGCATTACTCATCGGCCGAATCATCATTCTGCCATCCGCTTGCTGCCACATCTCCACACCAATTCCGGCATAGCGCCCTTTTGGATGGAGTATTGTACGGTTTCTCTCGATTTCTTCGTTAAGCGATTCCATAAGTGTCTCGGCGACGTCTTTGACTTGGAAGCGCGCCATCTTATTCAACACCTGTGGTTTGTCTTTTATAACATCTATTAAAACCGCCTCCGACCGAGACATGTTATAGGGCGTGGTGCTCACCTTTCCAATTGTTTGAAGAATGGGGAGAATAGTAGCTTCTGGATGGTTAGAAACAGCTACTGCCGCTTTCTTTACTTTGTTTTGCACTGCCTTTATGTCTTTCAATGAGAAAGGTAGTCCTTTCGCTTTATCCAGATTTCGCGCTACGGCGATTTGCTCAATACTTTCAAAGCTTCTGATCGTCACGCCTTTAAAATCTATTCCGGATATATCCACACCACGGAAATCTATCCATGATATATCTATAAAACCTCCTTTTATTGGGCTCGTTTGGCTATTATTGTCTCCCCTCAAATCTTCAATATACTTTCTAATCTCCTCACTCTTAAATGCCGAATTATTGATTTCTGCGATTTTATATTTTATTACGGTATGACCGGACGCAAAATGTTCTTCTTTTATTTTTTGCGCTAATTTTTTTGCTTGATTCAAAAGATTATCATTGATTACGCCTGGCCTTGCGTTCTTCAATACTTTAAGTTTCTCGATGAGTTCCTGAAGTCCTTTATCAGCATTTTTATGAATATCACTCGGCTTTCCGCAGAGTAGTTCCTGCATCTCTTTTACATAAAAGCTTTCCACGACATCAACAGGAAAACTATAGGTTTCCTTGTATGTACCCGGATGTTTTTTATTCTGCTCCTGAACAAAATTGCGGTGTTCTTGATCCGCTCTCAAGAAAATCTTTTTGAGGTATTCTATTGCCTGCTTTCTGGTAAAACTCTCAATTGTTTGACGGATATTATTGATCTGTTCGGGGGTACCTGTATTCACAATTGCGAAAGGATCACTCTCGTCCAGAAAGTTGTTTGGGCTTAGCACCATGGCTTGTAACATATGGCGCAGCTGCTTTTCTGAAAGGCCATTAAGCTGATCACTGACTTCTTGAACGGACGTCCCTTTAAGACGCCGATAATTCTGCAACTCCATGAATTGTTCACGGTAGTATTGAATCTGTTCCGCGGCGCCCAGGGGGACGAGTATCTCTTTATCTTTTCCCTTCACATTGACAGTACATTTCCCCACCATCATGAAGCGTACGTCTTCTGCCAATGCTCCCACAGCTTGATGGAGTTTTGTGAGCTTTGCTCTTTTTTCTGCAAAGGTGAGCGTAGCATAATTACTTTCAATTTTTTTCGCCTTTTGGGTAAAAGCTGCAATCGCTTTTCGTGTATCGTCACTAAAGAAGGCTGGCAGATCGCGCTCCAGCAACTCGTGCATTCCAGGCAATATAACTGTTGTCAACTCTGTAAGTGCGCCATCACATGTCGCTTCTGTACAATCACTTCTTTGTAATCTCTGTCGATACGCGGTGCTTGAACGGGTGGCTTTATCAAGATACGACATATCCGCTTGTGTGCCCACCAGCCCATAACGCAGCACATCCCGAAGTGATTCTGGTGTCTGTGGATATTTCAGTAGTAACTCTTCCGTGACCCTCAATGTTACTAAGGCAAACTGTGAATGCATTATACATTGCCCAACCGCTAGGACAAGATCACGTAACAGTGCTTTTTCTCTTTTAGATAGCCGGCCTGCTTCACTGATTTTTTCCTGAAGAGTCGGGATTGCGGCAATATCCGGAGTCTCCAGAAAATTAAATAGGTCATACGTCAAATACCCTTCCCGTCGCGCATCCTTTATCTTACCCCAGGCATGCAAGGGATCTCTGAAAATACTACGTACAGCCCTTTCTATCGTTATCGGGTATAACCCTTCTGGTACGGCTTGTTGTAATTTTTCCCAAAAGGGGTTTAGTTTCTCTCGGTATACCTTCCCACCGGTGGATTGCAGCTGGCCAACTAAGGATGGAATCTTAATAAACACATCATTGGTTCCAAAAACCTCATCTAATTCCTCAAGCCATTCTCGATTTTTTGTGGTGACTTCCAGCATGAACGGCATAGGCGGCACAGCGGCTTCATTGTTCTCATAAAAATCTTCAGGAAGCCGTTCAAACAGGATATCCATTTGGGAAAGCAAATCTTTCCACTGCTTCTTATAAAAGGGATCGTATCCTTCAACATCTTGAAGAGTGCTAATGGCGGCGAGTATTTTATGGATATGCGCAGGAAAAAACGGGCAGCCCTCTCTAATGAGCGTCTCAGCGTCACGCTGTTTTTTATTCAGCTCTTCCCGTTTGCTTTTCATACTGACGACCTTAGTGCTACCTATCCCTATCCCCCTTGAGTCCAGGTAAAGTATTTAACACAGAATGGCGTAAAAATAAACACAGTAATACATCTTTAGGTAAATATATAAGGGCTGAGGGATTACTGCACCGGTAGGCTGAGGGCTTTTTTGTCCCTTTTTTCCCTTAGCTGCAGCTTTTCGACATGAGAGGAGCTCCTATCGGGGATTCTAGACTCTTCTAAGGTCTTATAAACCGCCTTTCCAAAGGACATTACCAATGGATCGGTATTCTTAAGATCGGTAAATGTTTCTAGGGCCATATCGTGCGCATTAATCAATTGACGGTAGAAAGTCTTTTGGTAATTTATCCCATTTTGTTGAAATTTGATCTCCAAGGTCGTCCCGACCAATCCCTTAAACATCGGCCCCACATCCTCTGGTGACATCCCTACAACCGATACCCACTTCCCTTTTTTGTTCTTCACATGAGTTAGGACAACTTGGCCGTTGATTACTTCTGAGGCAGGCGTAGCTTTCCCTTGAGAAAGATTTGTCATCGGGTTTAATAGCACCTGGCCTTTAGCATTCTGGGTAATCACCACCCCTATCCCTGCATAAATATCGTCTGGATGCCCTATTTTCCGGTTTTTACGGACTTTCTCCGTAATCACTTTCATAAGGGTGATGGCTATGTCCCTCACCTGGAAATTTGCAAAATGCTCCAACAGCTCTTTATGGTTCGCATTAATATCCTGCAACACAGCCTCTGCACGTGGCTTACTGTACGGAAAATTGTTCGGCTGGCCGATGCTTTGCAGCATCAACGGCATTACCATCATATCATGACCGGCAAACCATTCAGCAGCATTGTTAATTTTTCTCCGAGTCTGCTTTATCTGCATTTTTTCGTTGTCCGTCAGCCCAATGATATCTCTCACATGGCGTGCTACCGCTAACTGCTCTATATCGCAGTTTACATGTTTCATATCCATTCCTGAAAGATTGATTCCTCTTAAATCAATGCCGGATAAATCAACAAATTTTCCTTTCAGCAGGCCGCCATGTGCCTTATTTTCTTCGGTTACCAAGTCTATATGCGCATCCACTGATGCACGTTTATCACGGGTCTGGTGCTGGTGCTGATGTTGGTACTGTTGTTGGTATAGGGTATTTAAGGATTTGATGTACTCTCTTTGAATCTCTTTATTCAGTGATTCTGCAGTTTTCAGGAGCTTTGGGTTGATCACACCGGGCCTTACTTCCATGAGATGCTTCAGCGTTTCGATAAGACCACTCATACCACCATTGTGCGTGGGATCGCCGTTTCCCTGCAATTCCTCTGTTGCTTTTTTGTGGAACGCTTGAAGTATTGCAACCGGAGTGACCCCCTGTTCATCACCCGCATTCAACAGGTCACGGAGATATTCTATTGCCTCATCTCGGCTAAGCTGGCTTACCTTCTCCGGATTGAGCATGCAGTTAGCAAATGAAACCGGGTGTTCTGGAGGTAAATAATTATGTTCACTCTCTACCAAACGCTGTAGTAAAGCCTTTGCTTGCTTTCGCGTGAGCTGAGTTAATCCTTCACCCAAAGACATCTCATAAATCCGACGATAGGCCTTTATTGCGGAAAGCTGATCCTGGTAATAATCAATCTGTTCGGCAGCCTCGACAGGCACCCGGACTTCTCCGTATTTTCCCCGTATAAATGGACGGATTTGACCTTCTGAAAATGTCCTCGTATCCGTATATAACGTACTAAGCGCCTGCCTTCGCTCTTGCAGTGACGATACATTATCTGCTTTAAGCGCAGCCATTCTTTCTTGCAAAGCAGTAATCTTTTCTCTCATCTGCGCGCTAAAGAAAAAGCGCATGTCCCGATGCAAGAGCATGTGGATTGGCTGCAAGACTTCTTCATCCAGCTCTTTTAGCGCTTTTTGATAGGTCGTTTCCGTACAGGAATGCTCTTGTAGTTTTCCCCTATAGTGATAGGGCCTTCCTGAATGAATTAATGTAAGAAAGGTCATATCCGCATGGGTACAGATCATTCCATACCGCAATACATCCCGCAAAAAATGCGTGATGTGTGGAAAATCATTTATACTCTGTTCGGCATCACACATCGTTACAAAGGGGAATGATGCTTCAATCAGCTTCACGCCCGAAATGTGCACGATGTTGTGCAACAGCTCTCTCTGTTCGTCTGAAACATCAGGATCGTTTTCAATAGCGTCTTGAAGGGCTGCTATTTGGGATAAATTAGGTTTTTTGAAAAAGGCGTATAGGGCTTTGCCTAGATCTGAATCGCCTATATCGTCACTCGTGCTGTTATGCAATTCTTCCCAAAATGGTGTGAATAGTTCTTCCGAAGTATCAGTGCTTCCCGGTCGCACCTCATTAATCAATGGCCGAAGCCTTTCATAAAGGGTATTTCTCTCCTCAAAATACATGAATGGTGCGGCTTGGTTTTCTACCAAGTTGCCCCGGAAAAATACCGGAGCCACAGCAAGCATTTGATGCGGTTTACTGGAATAAAGCCCACGGAACTGTAATTCTATATGCTCGAGTAGATACTCCCAATTTTCCACATAGTAATCATCGTAATCTCCCAGCTCTTTAAGCATATGTGCAGCAGCGAGCACTTTTACCGCATTCGGAGGCATGTGGAGATCGTTATAGCGCACGGCCAGCGCTTGCTCTTTTCGAGCCTGCTTCTGGTTTAAATTTTCCCGGAAGGATTTGGTATTCTTCCTCTTACTCATAGCGCCTTTCTTCCGTGCATTGCATCGATATAGTTAACTACCACAAAATTGAGGCTTGTTAAACAACCATGACGATTAAGCAAACATTTATACAACCAGAACAAGAGTCTTGCTCTACCATCCTAACTGTACATTGATACGCTATAAGAAATAAAGAGGATATTAGGATCTGCTCCTGGAGGAACAGATCCTATCGAGAGAAAGTAAAGCTTTTGCAGCAGAAGACTCTGCTACGCTTACTTTTTAGCTTTAGCTTTTGCTTTTGGTTTGGCAGCAGCCTTGGGCTTGCTCTTTCCATTGCCTTCACGGCGCATTCTTGCGAGCGTATTAACCGCTTCCACAAAAATAGAGAAAGCAAAGGCAAAATAGATATAGCCACGCGGAACATGGAAATGCATACCCTCTGCTAACAGCAACACCCCTATCAATAAGATAAAGCTAAGCGCCAGCACTTTGAAAGTAGGATGTTTCTCCAAGAAGGTAGAGATATAGCCCGATGCCACTAGCATCACCAGCATCGCCACCACCATCGCACCGATGATTACAGGAATATTGTTCGTCATCCCTACCGCGGTAATAACGGAATCAAAAGAGAATACGATATCGATCAGCACGATCTGGGCAATCGCAGCCGCAAATCCCCCACGAACATTAACCTTTTTCTCCCCTTTTTCTTCTCGCGCTTCAAGATCTGCGTGGATTTCCATCGTGCTCTTGCCAATCAAGAACAGGCCCCCCACCAGGAGGAGGATATCCTTAAACGAAAGGGCAAAGCCACTGACTTCCATGATTGGCTCAGTCAACGACATAATCCAAGAGAGTCCCAGCAACATCAGCACCCGCATCAGGAGTGCCAGCACCAAACCGATCATTCGGGCTTTTTTACGGTAAGTCTGTGGGATATTTTGAACGACCAGCGCAATGAAAATGAGATTATCAATCCCGAGTACGATCTCCAGCATACTTAAGGTAAGGAATCCAAACAAGGCATCAAGAGTAAAAAATGCTTCCATTGCTTCAAACTGCTCCAAACATCCAATAATTACGAAAAGGGATTATAGAGAAACCGATAGCAATAGCAACTCACAATAGTGGGTACAAAAGTATGGCTACCCAACTTGGACGTCTTTATGAAGGGATTTCTTCGCACCTTTGATGAGTGCGATCACATATTGCATTACGGGCGCGGTTTCATCATTATGATGTTCGTCGTGGAGCCTCTCTGTCATACGCTCCACATAACCTTCCCCGCGCAACGTGCCGTTCTTTTCTTCTTCGATGACAAGCGCCAAGACCTGGAACATAGCATGCCCGGTATTATCCGGAATGCCAGCCTTCTTATAGAGGGCCTCAAATGCCTTATTCGCACCACTGCGCAAGAGTTGATGGGCGTTGGTGGCAGGAATCCCCGCAAGCTTTGCAATCCCCGCTTCAAAGAAATCCAAATGCCCACGGCACAAGGCCCGAAGGACAATCGAATTGGTCAGCTTATGGGAACGCTCCAACTGCTTTACGAGCTCCTGCGCTTCTAATGTTCCTTTCTCGGAGGCCAACATCTCCAGCAGCGAATCTTCCTTCGTATCAAGGACGATATCGTCAATATCTTGTGTACTTAAATGATATTTAAGCTCCAACTCTTTTTTCAGCGAGTCCGACACCATATCAATCAACCGTTCAGAAATCGAAATGGGCAGCTTGCCAAAATGCACCAGCGTTTCCATCATCTTTTCATTTGTCGAAAAGTCATCGATGATTTTCTCGTAACCTTGCTTCGGAATTTCCGCACCTTTATTCTTAATGATGCGGTGCGTAACGGCTTCCTGCTCTTTCTCGATCAATGCCATACTGATATTTTCGGTCACATGTTCTCGACTGGCAATCGCGAGCAGACGACGGATTTCTTCCGTACTCTTAATCACCGCCATAAGGTCGTCTTCGGTAAGTACCTTCGAGAACTCAAGGATGGGCGTTGAGACTTCCTCAATATCCTCTGCAAGTGTCAGTGCGATATCATGAGGCATCCTGGCATTTGTTTTTAGATTTTCGGCCAGTATCATGCGGATGCGCGTTTCCGTATCTTTTGCAAGCAGCCGTAAAATTTCGGTGGAAAGACGTTCTTCATTCCGATCGAAAAAACCGCTATTGAAAAAATCGGAGATTTTCTTGGCAATATCGACGCGCGTCTGGGAATGCGGACTATCCCGAAGCGCCTTCATATCTTCATATAATGAGGACATAGCCGATACCGTTTATCAAACCTTATACAGATTTCAACCTCTCGTTATTATCGCCAAGCTTGATTAAGAAGGGATTAAGGGGATTAGATGGTGAGCGATAGCCTGCGGGGTTTATTGGCCTCTTCTTCTAACCGCCCCTGCCAACCTTTTTGGGGCTTTGGACTTTCCAGATCAAGTGCATCGGTTAAGCGTTCTCTTAAGTATTCTCTTCGGGTTTCTTTGATACCCCGTTTTTGTTGCGTCCATTCACTCCATATGTCGCGCGCATAGCCTTCCAATACTTCCTGGACATAAGGTAATTCTTGATTTTTCTTATTCCATGCGATTTTTAGGCGGTCTGTAATTATTTTCTCCCAGATTTCTGGTGGAAGATTGGGCACGGCGGCAAATAGCCCGTTGGTAGCAACGGGCAACGTTTCCTTGCATACCGCCTGCACCACCCCGAAGGCCGAAACATATTTTCTGTTATATTCCAGGTTAGTATTGATAAGGGCTTGTGTTGCTGCCGTTACCGGAGCATGAGCATATTGATTCGTAAGGCTCAACTCTCTTAGCCAGGAGGTGCTTCTTAGCCCCTTTTCGAGCGCGCGCGCTCCCTCTTCTGCGATACAGTTATTATCCAATATAACACTCTCAAGCCCGAAATAACGGGTAAGCAGTACTGCAATGGCCTGCGCTCCCCTATTGCCTATACCTGTATTGCTAAGATCAAGGGTTCGGAAAGTGCATTCTGGGTATTGCGTGATGGCACGGCATAAGAGAATGACAACGTTATCGTCTATTTGCAGATTCTGGATCCTATTAGATACCATTTTCCCTTTTTTGTTACAGTAATTGAGAAGAGGTCTCATGCGGGATAGCCGTTCCTTTGCTTCGTCTTCTGTCATATTTTCCAATGCTGGAAAATCGGAGAGATCTGGCTCAGGGCTTGCAACATGTAAGGAGAAATCTACATCCCCAAAATCATGATCTAGAGCAATGCGGAGTTCTGCAAGCAGTTCGAGTTCTTCTTGGGTATAGCCAAGGCGCTGAGCAGCTTCTACCGCCGCCTCTTCATCGCTTCCTGATACTTCATCGTTCCTGAAAGATTCTTTTGCCATGTATTTCTCCCGTGTGGCAATAGATACGAAAAAATGAGGGGAAATTGCAACTCAAAGTGGACTAAACTTCCCTAAATGAGGGGGGATTCTACCGAATCTTAGCGTCAAAATCAAGACAAACCCCTTCCAATGTATTATTTTATTTACCAATCCGTAGTATACTCAAAGATAGTATCGACAAGAATGCCTGTGGTTTGAGGGGGCACGGTATGAGCAAAGATTCAGGAAGCGATGCCCTTAAGCAGCCAGAAGTGAATACCGCATTGCTTAAAGCCGTTTATGAGAAATATAACGAATTCTACAAAGTTAACCCTGAAACAGGGAATGCCACGTTAAAAGATGATGCGAAAGCACGTGGCGTTACCGATATCAACTCATTTAAGGAACACCTTACCACAAACCTCGGGGCCAAAGAGGAATTTCAGGGAAAGGGCGTGGAAATGCTGTCTGCACTCAGTGCGGTGCAATTCAATAACCAGATGCAATTCTATCTACAAAACCCCGCAATAGCAGGAAAAGAAAAAATGGTAGGAGGCCTGGTCGTTCAAGGGTGGACAGCCAATCTTTCCGAACTTGCAAAACCACTGCCTAATAGATCCCCCACAGAACAAAAAAACTCTGCCCAAGGTGCGTTAAATGCGCTTGAGAATAGGGGTTCTACACTTGCACAGGTACAAGCGTTAAATGATACGGTCATTGCAAAACCGGCTCCTTCAGAGAGGGTTGCATCGATGATCGATGGAATGCGGGAGCGTATGGATAAAGAGGCTCCTGCTCTTCAAAAAGGGGCAACCGAAACCCTTGAGAAAGCTACTCAAAAAGAAAAAGCCGCCATGCTGGAGAAGGATGGAGATTCTCACCGAAAATCACTATCGGCTGCACGTCCTGAATTTCTGCAGCTTGCTAAACGGGAGCGCGTCAGCTCTCTTGATCCAGAAAAAATTGCTGAGCTTCGGGGGCGGCATAATACACCAGGAGAGAAAGGCACCACAGAGGCGATGGGCGCTGAAGAAAAAGGGGATAATGCCCGAAAATCAGCGTCCGCATTAGAGAAACGTTCTGAATTCAAGCAAAACAAAACAGACAGGTCTTCCTCTTTTGGCTCAGAGGAACTTATTAAGCTAAGAGAAAAGCATAAGGGACAAGACGCAGGCAAGGATATCACCTCAGCGGCAAAGAAGTTAGGAGAGTCCCTGAAAGGAGTTGGAATGCAATCCAGTTCTAAACCCGAAGATTTAAGTAGCAGTAAAAGTCCAGAGGCCAGCACGGCCAAGAGTCCTCAGAAAAGCAGCGAACCAAGGAAATAATCTCCCGTTTATAATAGATCCTTCCCAGCAAAATCCCAACGGATTGTAAAGGAAATCATCGTGCCATGATTTTGATACTTCTCCAGTTTCCCCTTTACAGATAATGCACTTATCCTTAAAGACTAATGGGTAACATTATGAACTTGTACGAAGGAGAGTGAGCGTGACAGGGAAAGTATATAAGAATGCGAACGAAGCACTAAAAGGGTTATTGCAGGATAATATCATGCTAATGGCCGGAGGCTTCGGGCTTTGCGGGATTCCTGAGAATTGTATTACGGCAATTCGCGATTCTGGTGTGAAAGGCATTACGGTGGTCAGCAACAATTGCGGTGTCGATGATTTTGGACTTGGAATTATGCTTAAAACCCGCCAGATCAAGAAGATGATCTCCTCCTATGTGGGTGAAAATAAAACATTTGAGCAGCAATATTTAAATGGCGAACTCGAGCTTGAGCTCAATCCGCAAGGAACCTTAGCGGAACGCATCCGCGCAGGCGGTGCGGGCATTCCAGCATTCTATACAAAAACAGGCGTGGGAACAGTCGTTGCGGAAGGGAAGGAAGTCCGCGAATTTAATGGCGAACATTACGTCATGGAACGGGGATTGTTCGGCGATATCGCGATTGTGAAAGCTTGGAAGGGTGATAAATCTGGTAACCTGGTTTTCCGCAAAACCGCACGGAACTTCAATCCGATTATCGCGACCGCGGCGCGCGTGACCATTGCAGAAGTCGAGGAGCTTGTGGAGGTGGGAGAGTTAGAGCCGGATATGATTCATACGCCAGGAATTTTCGTGAAGCGAATCTTCCAAGGCAGCAATTATGAGAAACGCATTGAACAGCGTACCTTGTGCAAAGCAGCGTAGATACTAGATATTAGACAAAGGAGAACATTATGCCCTGGACACAAGATGATATGTGCAGAATCGCCGAACGGGAATTTAAAGACGGGTTTTACGTCAATCTCGGTATTGGCATGCCCACCCAAGTGGCGAACTTTATCCGCGACGATATCCATGTGACGCTGCAAAGCGAAAACGGGATGCTCGGCATGGGTCCTTTCCCTACGGAAGAGCAAGTCGATCCCGATCTTATTAACGCCGGCAAGCAGACGATCACGGAACTGCCTGAGAGCGCCTATTTCGATAGTGCTTACTCTTTTGGAATGATCCGGGGCGGACATATTGATTTAACGATCCTCGGCGCGCTACAGGTCTCAGAACAAGGGGATCTGGCGAACTGGACCGTGCCTGGCAAAATGGTCAAAGGCATGGGCGGGGCGATGGACCTGGTGGCGGGCGTAAAGCGCGTGGTTGTCCTAATGGCACATTCGGCAAAAGATGGCTCAGCGAAGCTCGTGAAACAATGCAATTTACCCCTGACGGGCACTAAAGTCGTGGATCGGGTGATTACAGAACTTGGCGTATTCGATATCACCCCGCAAGGTATGGTGCTTGTGGACCATGCCCCGGATGTTACGGTTGAGGAAATCCGAAAACAAACCGAGGCTCCTTTTACAGTAGCGCTGGGTAAAAAATCGGCGGCTTAATGCTGCCTGCAATGACGGAGGTAATAGGAGGCTCACTCCTATTCCCGTTCTCTTGCTGCTCGTTCTTGCCTTCTTTGTTCCACCCGCTCCTGCCAGTTAGGGTAAAGGGTTTTGACTAAATTACTTTCAGATTTGATTGCTTCAAAATCACCCGCTTCATATTTCAATATAATGCGCTTATCTATTCCAAGCGCATCGGAAAGGATTTCAGCGCGCAGTTCCGATGGTAATACATTTACGGGGGAATCGTTTACCGATGGACGGAAAAAAGTATGAATACTCAACCTTTCATTTTCGCCTACAGCAGTTAGTAACCGCTGTGTCTTTTTAATTTGATTATACTGCGCAAGCCTGTCATCTGCCATTTGAAGGATTTCATCTTGCTGCGCGATAATACCCTCTATGATTCCGTTAGTATCCTCGGTTCCGAAGCAAGCAAGCATTCCTTCAGTCGATTCTGGACTAAACATTGCCTCAAGCACAGACTTAAGTTCTTCCTTGGTAAATCCGGCTTCGCTCGCAATCGCTATCGCAAGCTTAATAGTATAGGGATATATTTCACCCTCCAGCTGAGTCTCATTTAGAACATTCATCACTTCTTTCAACATTCCAGGTTCTTGTTCCTCCACTTCCTTATAGAGGTTCACCCAATATTTCAGCACCTCAGGATGGCCTCCTGCCACAGCAGAAAATACAACAGAATATCCAATTTTCAGCACTTCTTTCCAATTTTCAGGTTCTTGTTCCATTTCTCTGAACAAGTTCACCAGATACTCCAATACCTCAAGACGGCCGTTTTCAGCAACCGGTTCCAAAAAAGAAAATAAATCATCTTTCAGCGTTTCTTCTTCGAAGTCTTGAAGGAACGACTTGACCTGCTCCAAACGTACTTCTTCATTAATTTCCATATTGTTAAGGACTACTTCCAATTCGGCGCGTAATTTGGACATTGGATCAACTCACTTCGTTTGAATAAATAATAGTAAAGTAAAATTAATTTATTATAAATACACTTGAAAAACAATGACTTTCAAGAGCCTAACGAAGCATTTCTGGCTTCTGGAGCATCAGTCCAGAAATTTATAATCATATTCCCTCTCCTCTTTTCAATCTCAAATAGAAAAAACTTTAGCAGCTGCAGTTCCTTAATCCACAAGGCTTTTAAGGGGTTTTGTTAATACAAATTTGCTTACATTTAAGAGTTTTATTAATATTCCCTTGCTTTTTACCTCTTTTTCGGTTAGAATTAATTCTAAATTAACTTTATGTTAACTATTTTGCGGTAATTATTTACCGTGACGTTAACGAACTATTAACTGATTACGTGTATCTCGCTTGTCCATGATAATGTTTATGTGTTTCAGGTAGGGCACACGAAGACAGATCAGAAAGATACATCACGGCAGTTTTCTGCTCTGGTGTGATGGCGATGTGTAACTGAAAACGGTGATTCAAGTCCTCTAGCAATTGCTTGAGCATCGAAATCGGTTTTATTTTAAATACTAAGAAGAGGCATATAACATGCGTGCACTATTGGTTGAAGATGATGCGTCGACAGCAAGATCCATTGAGTTGGCTTTAGCGTCTGAAGGTATTATCTGTGACGTTGCCGAGCTCGGAGAAGAAGGCCTGGAGATCGGTAAAATTTACGATTATGATATTATCATTCTGGATTTGATGCTGCCAGATATTGACGGGTATGAAGTATTGCTTCGTCTGCGCGCAGCGAAAGTAAAAATCCCGATTCTTATTCTCTCTGGCTTGTCCGGTGCAGAACAGAAAATCAAAGGCTTGGGCTTCGGTGCTGATGACTACCTCACAAAACCATTTAACCGTGGTGAGTTGGTTGCACGTATCCAGGCGATCGTTCGTCGTTCGAAAGGACATTCGGAGTCTGTTATCCGCGTTGGCAAAGTTGCCGTTAACTTGGATAACCGTACCATCGACGTTGATGGTCGTCCGCTCCACTTGACGAGCAAAGAATATGCAATTCTTGAGTTGCTCGCGCTCCGTAAGGGCACGATCCTCACTAAAGAGATGTTCTTGAACCATCTCTATGGCGGTATTGATGAGCCTGAACTCAAAATTATCGACGTATTCGTGTGCAAACTTCGTAAGAAGTTAGCGGAAGCATCTGGTGGTGAGAACTATATTGAAACCGTTTGGGGCCGCGGCTATGTGCTGAAAGACCCAGAGGAAACCAATATGGTGACCAATACCGTGAAAGCGGCAGCGCGTACAGAGGCTGCTAGCCACTAGAAGTTGAAATTACGTTTCACATAAAAACGGCCCGTGGATTCACGGGCCGTTTTTGTTTGCCGAATCCTCGGAATCCTTGATTTTTTCCTGGATATGCATCAGATACTGGTGTACAAAAAATTAATTACACCAAAACCAGGAACATAACTATGAAAAACTCCTTCAGCAAAGCCCACACTTCAACACAACAGGAAAAACTTAACAAAAAGCTTTTGAGGGCGTTTGACTCAGTAAATCTAAAAAAAATACAAAAATATCTAGAAAAAGGCGCGGATGCCAATACACCCACCCCCACAGATCGCGGAAATCCTCTTTTGCATTTGACAGCTGCTTTCGAGAGATCTGATATAATGGGACTACTAATCCGCTATAATGCAGACGTCAATGGGACAGATATATATAATATGACAACTTTGCACTGTGTAGCTCTTCTGGGGAACAATAACGCAACGCAGCTTTTGCTCGCAAACAATGCGAATACCCATGCCAAAGATGCTTTGGGCAATACACCTCTATCTTTTGCAGCCCAAAAAGGCCATACAACAATCATAAAATTGCTGATTGGAGCAGGTGCAGATATCAATACGAAGAATGATACGAATATAACCCCCTTGTTCTTGGCGCTTCTGGGCGGGCATACAGATGCTGTAAAAATTCTTCTAACTGCCGGCGCACGCCTTCAGAAAAGCGATAAAGAAAACGTAAAAACATTGCTTGGCATTCAGGATAGTACGTTTGATACATTATTTGAAACTCGACACGACCGGAAAAAAAACACGTATTATCTACTTAAAGACAGGACAAAACCTTGGGATCAGGTATATCGTGAAGTGCTGGAGAACCAGGCATGTCTCCCTATTGCAGACATTATTTCTAAAAGCGGCAATATAGCCAAATCTCTGCCTCCTGAGAGGCTGCAGTCGTCTATTCTACCCCATCTTTCTATAAAAGATATAGGTGCACTACTTTGTACCGCAAAACCCAAGACCGAGGAACTTTATACTTTCAGAGTAACAAAATCCTCGACCCCGGATGCGGTAGGGCAAATCCTTTCAAAAAAATGCAAAAGTTTTTCCGATGCAATAGAGGATTCTAAGACTGTCGGTACTCTTGGAAAGCAATAGCTACGCAACTTAGAATATCACCGCAACCGCGCCGCTGTCTTCTCAAACGGCTCAATGTTTTTCACATTGCCGATCGTGGCGATGGTCAGTGAGGATTGCGAAAGTAGCTGCTCCATAAGATTATGCAGCCCCGGCAGCGTGACTTCTTCCACGCGAGCGAGCAACTCTTCCATCGGGATATAGCGTCCATGCACCATCAGATGCCGGCCAAGCTCTTCTGCGCGCGCAGAGGGGCGTTCGCGCGCCATCAGCATGCCGGCTTTGACTTGCGTCTTAGCACGTTGAAGTTCTTCCGGAGTTAAGGTCCCAACGGACCGCTTTAGCTCATTGCAGGTCACTTCGATAAGTTCCTGCACTTGCGCGTCCGACGTGCCGGAGTAAATCCCAAACATCCCCGTATCATCATAACACGAACTAAAGCAGGAAATGCTATAGGCCAAGCCCCGCTTCTCTCGGATCTCCTGGAACAAGCGGGAGGACATCCCTCCCCCCAAAATCAACGCCAACAGCTGCTGGGTATAATATTCCGGCGCATGGTGCGAATAGGCTTCCATACCCATCACCAGATGGATTTGCTCCAACTCGCGCTCAGTGCGACTCTCCCCGCCTTTATAGACGGCTTTGGGTGGCTGAGGCGCCTCTGCTTTCGGCATATCCCCAAAATAGCGCTCTGCCAGCTTTAGTACCTGCGCATGGGTGATATTTCCCGCCGCAGTGATGACAATCCCGCCGGTATGGTAGAATGTGCGCACATGCTCGCGAAGATGTTCCTCCGTCAAGCCCTCAATGATTTCTTCGGAACCTAAAATCGGATGCCCGATGGATTGCCCGGGAAATGCAGCCTGCTGGTAGTAATCAAACACGATATCATCGGGCGTATCGAAAGACTGTGCGATTTCCTGCAAGACCACTCCCCGCTCCCGCACCAATTCCTCAGGAAGAAAGGTCGCGTTCTGGACGAGATCCGATAACACATCCACCGCCAACTCGGCATCGCCTTTAAGGACTTTCGCGTAATAAACCGTATGCTCCCGGCTGGTATAGGCATTGAGTGCCCCGCCCACATTATCCAAAGACTCCGCAATATCGAGCGCAGAGCGCTTGCGAGTGCCTTTAAACACCATATGCTCCAGGAGATGGGAAATCCCTGCCGTTTCAGCTGTTTCATACCGGCTGCCCGTCTTGACCCAGACGTTAATGGAGACGGATTCGACTTCCGGCATGGTAACGCTTGCGACCGTAAGGCCGTTAGAAAGGGTAGAGATATCAGGCATGATATTACGCTTTATTTAGGTATGGGCTGCAGTGGTCTCAGATGATGCCACCAGGATAAACTTACGGCTGCAATAAGGACAGGTTACTTCACCTTTGGGAGCGAGCTCAAGATACACTACGGGATGGCCAAGGCTCCCGCCTGCCCCACCGCAATGTACTTCCGACTTATCTGTATAAACGATTTCGAACGGTTCCATGGGCTTACCTTATGCAATATACTGTCTGGGGAACGTTTTAGCAGGGAAGGCCTTAGAGTTCAAGGGAGATTTCTATTGTCTCTCCCCCCTAATTTTACTTTTTTCCACAGCCCTTAGATGTGTTTGCTGTCTGGAAGGGAACATAACAATAGAGCTATGAAAGCAGAAGAAGAGAGCTTTAGAAAATCCGTATACCGCCATTACTAATAGCTTAATTCTATTCTTTATTCAATCTAAAGTCGGGGCAATTTTCAATTCTACCCTTTTTATAACATCTATTAGTTGTAAACCTCCTCAATATATTGTTATGTTACTCTCCAGTAACAAGGAAATAAGGAATAACATCATGAGTAAAAGCTACATCTCTTCCTCTTACGGACCTAATCGGGATCAGCAAAATGCTGCAATATTATCGGACGCAATAAATAGAAAAGATGTTAAAAAGGCGGAATCGCTGCTTAAAGCAGGAGTAAATCCTAATATCATCAATAAAGCATCACACAGTTTAAAAACACCCCTGCATTTGGCTGCTCAGATTGGATCAAAAGAGATCGTACAATTACTCATTGATCATGGCGCGAATATTGATGCATCAGAGGGAGGATTCACAACCCCGCTGCATTATGCTGTTAGTGGGGGTTATACAGACATCGTACAACTACTCCTTGAACGTGGCACTGATATTCGTGCTGTAGGACAGGGCGGCAGAAGCCCTTTGCATTCCGCGGCTCAGCACGGCAATACACCCATCCTTAAGCTACTTCTCCAACATGGCGCTCATATTAATGCAAACGATTCTAATGGACTAGCATCCATGCATTTAGCTGCATGCTATGGCCATCAAGAGGCTGTGACATCACTCATTCAAAGCGGCGCAGATGTTAATGCTATGGATAATGGCGGAAAAACACCGCTGCATTATGCTATTGAGAATAAACACGAGAAGGTTATAAAAATTCTTCTTGTTGCTGGCGCTGCTCTTGAAGCAAACCAGAAAGATCTGTTAACACGTTTGCTCAATCTTCCAAAGGAAGCTTTTACTACCTTATTTGAACAAAGCGATGACCAGCACTTCCTCCTTAAGGATAGGGCACCTCTTTTCCGGAAGCCGTTGGACAGGGAAGCAAGCGTCTCTATTGCAAATATTTTTGCAACGATCAATCCAAATTTTTTACATCTAACCGATCCGCTCGCAAACCATATTCTACCCCGACTCTCTGTAAAGGATATTGGCGCCTTACTCTGTACAGCCAAGCCCGCACAAATGGCTGCGCCTTTTACACTTAAGACCGTAAGCGATAGATTAAAAACGATTATCTCAGAAAAAGAATTCTCATTTGCAGATGCCATCAAAAAGTCACAGGACGAGCAACAGGATCAGGCACATAGAGGAAGATAATAGCCTTCTCGGAATTTATATAGCCGCATGACAGTCACCCCTTCCGCAAGCCGGGCTCGTAACCCGGCTTTTTTTATTCTCCCCCATTCAATCCTTAACTCCCTAACAATTTCTTGATCCTCATAACATCTTCCTGTAACCTTAACTTCCTATAGCTCACCCAACTCTAAGGGATACTTTTATGAAACGTAAGCGGTCGGATTCAACAAATGTAGGCTTAAAACACCAAGAAACTGTGCCTAAGCGCACTCAGTCACTAGATCATGCACTATTACAAGCCGCAGCAAGTGGAAATTTTGTGAGGATTGAATCCCTTATCCAAGAAGGCGCAAATCCTAATGCGGTTGATGACAAAGGGAGAACTCCCTTAATTGCCGCGGCGATGATGAATCATCTTACTAAAACGGCCCTCTTACTTCTGGATCATGGCGCAAATCCCAGCGTCACTGGCCTGGATGGTAAATCTCCCCTCTATTGGGGCATGCGCCATGGAGATATGGAATTCGTGCGGCTCCTCATTACCCGGGGCGCTAAGCTAGAGATGGTTAATAATGAGGGAAAGACTCTGCTCGATTTGGCAATTGAGGAAAAAAATACGAATATTATACCGTTACTCCTTGCTGCCGGTGCCATTTGGCCTGTAAACCACCCTTTCCCAAGGCATTTGTCGAAAGCAGATTTTACCAAAGAACGCCGCCTTATCCTAAGCTATCCAGAAACACATATAGCCACCGCTGAGAAATCAGGGGAGGTTGTGACCTACCCGGCATGCCTAGAGGCCTTTAAGACCTGCATACAGCGCAAACTGGGGGTTATTCCCGCCCTTACCCCAGAACAACAGAATTTTTTTGCAAAAACAGCCCAATTGGCGATTACCGAGATTGAAAAGATTCCCGTTAACGAGGGCGCAGAGTCCTTACTTAACAGTGCATTACAACCCTTTCGCACCCCTATGGACCGAAGCCACTTAAAACGGAATGTTCATAATAGCACCCTGGATGGGGAGAAAACGCAAAATGACCGAATTCCCACTATTAAACAACCTTTTAGATTTGGACGTTAAGCCCCTTGGAAAAGTTGACAATACCACCGGCTTTTTTATTGCTTAAGGGGTAATTTTTGGATTGACATAGGCTTAAAACCGGTGCATATTGCCTGACCTCTCCCCTAATTTGGGGTGATTTCCCTATGTTTTAGCATAGGGCTTTAAGGGGTTTATCCCTTATAAACAGCGTGATACTGATGGATTTACGATAATGACAACGACGTTTGTAAAATTAGCTAATATAAAGCGCGAATGGTTCGTGATTGACGCAGAAGATCTCGTGCTGGGCCGTTTGGCTGCCGAAGTCTCTAAACTCTTGCGCGGTCGCCACAAAGCATGGTTCAGTCCAAACTTGGATTGCGGTGATTACATCATCATCACCAATGCGGATAAAATTCACCTAACCGGCAAAAAAGCCCAGAATAAGGTGTATTATCGCCATACAGGCCATCCAGGTGGTATCAAAGAAACCACTCCTGAGAAATTGATCCGTGGCGAAAAAGCCGATAGAATCATCGAAAAAGCGATCGAGCGTATGATTCCTCGCTCTGCGCTTGGTCGTGAGCAAATGAAAAAACTCCATATCTACAGCGGTGCAGAGCACCCGCATCAGGCTCAACAGCCTAAAGCGTTGGATATCGGGGCACGTAACCGTAAAAACAAGAAGAAGGCAGCGTAATTGATTATGTCAGAAGCAGCACTCGAAAGAACCTCAGAAATTGATAGCCAAGGCCGTTCTTATGGCACCGGCCGTCGTAAAGATGCTAGCGCTCGCGCATGGATTAAACCAGGCAGCGGCAAAGTTGTAGTAAACAAGCGTGATGTGACCGTGTATTTTGGTCGCCCTGTGCTTCGTATGATCCTGAACCAGCCCTTCGCTGCAACCAATACTGCAGGTCATTTCGATGTATTCTGCACGGTTGAAGGCGGTGGACTTTCTGGTCAAGCAGGTGCTGTGCGCCACGCGATCAGCCGCGCTTTGCAAAATTATAACCCGGATCTGCACACCGTTTTGAAACGCGGTGGATTCCTTACCCGTGACCCACGTGTGGTTGAGCGTAAGAAATACGGTAAACATAAGGCCCGCAGAAGCCACCAGTTCTCCAAGCGTTAATTTCGCGGAAACACGAATATCACGAACGAGAGCTGGAAGGAAACTTCCGGCTCTTTTTCTTGGGTGCTCACGTAAACTCCTGGCAGAGGATTTTTTATGGCAACATCGATCAAAACAGCAATTATCGGCGCAAGCGGTTATACCGGAGCGGAGCTTATCCGCCTGCTGCATGGCCACCCCAATGCACAGATTACGACATTGGTTGCCAATGCCAATGCCGGCCAGCCGGTGGAGTCTATTTATCCTCACCTGCGGGGCTTTGGTCTGCCTGCCCTCATTACGTTGGAACAAGTGGATTGGTCAAAGGTGGATGTGGCATTCTGCTGCTTGCCTCATGCCGCTTCGCATACGGCCGTATCCCAAATTCCCGATCATGTGAAAGTCATTGATCTTTCAGCTGATTTCCGTTTCTCCGATGTGGCTTTATACGAAAAATGGTACCATGTGGCCCATGGCGCGCCGAATATCCAGCGCGAAGTGGTATATGGCCTTCCTGAGCTATTTAGGAGCGAGATTAAGGGTAAGCGGATTATCGCCTGCCCTGGCTGCTATCCCACTTCTGCGATTTTACCACTGGCACCTTTGCTGAAATCAGGAACCATCAAAGCGGAAGGAATTATTATTGATTCCAAATCCGGCGTTTCAGGTGCAGGACGGGGAGCAAAACAAGATTCGCTTTTTTCTGAGGTAGATGGCGGGTTTAAGGCCTATGGGATTTCTTCGCATCGCCATATGCCTGAGATTGAGCATCAGCTGGAGCGGGCAACCGGGACGGCGTTAACCGTGCATTTCACGCCGCACCTCTTGCCGATGATCCGGGGCATACTTTCAACGATCTATGTCCATCTGGCGCCAGGGAAAACGTTAGCAGATGCACGTAAGGTGCTTCAGGCAGCTTATGACAACGAGCCATTTGTCCATATCACACCAGAAGGTCATGCGCCTTCGACACGGGAAGTCTATGGGACGAACCAATCGCGCATTGGTGTCTTTGCAGGACGCGATGGGATAACGCTGATTCTGGTATCGGTTATTGATAATCTGGTAAAAGGCGCGTCGGGTCAGGCGGTACAGAATATGAATATCCTGTTTGGACTTGTGGAAACGACGGGGCTAGATATTGCACCTTTATTCCCGTAGTAAGAGCTAAGTACTAGTAGCTCTCATGCTCTTCTATGCACGTGCCGTCTGTATGCTTCATGCCTTTAATCGTTCGGGTACGCGTTTTAGGGAATACAATTTTGGTGGTTGTCCCGCGACCAAGCTGGCTGTGAAGCGTAAATACCGCATCGTGTAGTTCTGAATATTTTTTCACAATAGAAAGCCCAAGCCCGGTTCCTTGTTGGGGTTTTCGAGTATAAGCGTCACCGGCTTGGCCGAATTCATCCATGATCCGACCGATATCTTCCTGACGGATACCGATCCCGGTATCCTGCACCTGAATCACTATTTTCCCATCCAATATATGGGCCGTGACCGTCACCATTCCTCCTTCATCGGTAAATTTCACCGAATTGGACAAGAGGTTGATGATGATTTGTTTGATTTTGATCTTATCGGCATATAAGCACATGCAGGGCTCCAACTCCAACGAAAGTGCGATCCCCCGACGACTTGCCGCTTCCGCCACAAACTGCTTACAGCTTAAGAGGACTCTGCCAAGGTCAAAATCGCTTTCGATCAATTCTTCCTTGCCTGCCTCGACCTTCGACAGATTAAGAATGGTATTAATCAGCTCTAAAAGATGCTTAGCAGAGTGATGGATGGTATCGACAAAACTCCGCTGGTCCTTGTTGAGCTCTCCGTGGCGTTCAAGCTGCATAAGCTCGGAGAAGCCCATGATTGCGCCAAGCGGTGTACGTAATTCATGGCTCATATTCGCAAGGAAACGTGATTTTGCCTGGTTGGCTTCGTTGGCACGCACAGAGGCAACCTCCAACCTGCGCTTTAATTGTTCTTCCCGATTGAAAGAACGGCGGACATTCATCAAGGCGCGGACGAGGTTATTAACCTCATAAGAATTCCCTCGCGGGAAGATAATGTTCTGTTCCTTGGCTGCAATCTGATCAGCCGTATCGGAAAGTTTTACAACCGGCGCCACCACAATCCGCTGGAAGAAATACAGAAGGACGATGAAGAAAATCGCCAAAGAGGCTATCACCATGAGCAGCGGGTAAATACGTTGCTCAAAATCCGCCTGGAGTACCATCTCGTTCTCACCGACCAGAATGGTATATCCATAGCGTCCCACAACACCATAACCACCAAATACAAATCCTTTATATATAATCGGCTTCTCTATTTTTCCTGTTTTTTCCTGAACCGTACCTAGTGCCGCTTTAGCAATCTTTCCAAGCGGAGTGATGTTGGTTGCCTGCATATCCAGCGATTGCATCACGGGTTGGAAATTTTTATCAAATACCGCAAAGCTGGTGGTTGGCGCTATTATTGATCCTAATTTCCGGCGGAGTTTATTGATATTAAAGCCCATCGAGATGGCACCAAGATATTCTCCCTTCGCATTGATCACTCCATAGCCTGCGGGAATAATCATCTCTCCACTGATAACCCCAATATCCGGCCAGGAAAGATACATTTTTCTAGGATTCTGAGGCGCATCAATCATCCAGGCGCGTTTTTTAGGATCAACAAAGACCTCCTGATCCAGCACCCCTTGCGTACTGCTGGCAACGACGCGGCCTTTCGGATTTACGAAATCAAAGAATGTCCAGGTGAAAATAGGTTGATTGATCTTGCTGACTTTAACGGTTTCTTGGAGGATTTCAGCCACCGCAGAAGGCCTTCCGGTGCCTTCACGCTCGACTTTCTCTCCAATATAGCTAAAGAAGCTTTCTACATAGCTAAAAGCTTCTTCTACCCCTTCTACCACACGGATGGATTCATTTTCGTAACGGAATATGCGCTCATTGATCAAAGAGCGGTACATTGACCAGGTTAATCCTCCGGATACCGCAAGGACTACCACGACAATCACGACCGCAAAGCGGAAGAAATCCCGAGACAGTGAAAAAGCCTTAGGACGAATCATGGACGTATAACACCTTATGTATGCGTGCTAAATAGTTCCCTGCTTGGTTATACTATGCTGGCATTGCAATAGCAATAGATGAGCAAATTTACTTTAGTATCTTTCATTACTAGGATGTTTTGAAGGATTTGAATTCATTAGATTAACTAAGTTTCCTCCCACCGCTTGTTCTTTGCGAGTATAAGGATTCTTAACCACCATTGCTAAATACCATGCATTTCCCAATGGCGCTTTTCCTGATTTTACAAGATCGTAATCTTTATTATCTTCTTCCCTGTTCTTTACAAGTTCGGAAGGATGTTTAATCGTCGAAATAGCAATAGGAGGCTGCGGCGCAATAGTACGCGGATCAATAAGGCTTGCGGTGAATGGATTGGCCTCCGCCATACCTGCCTGTATTTCTTTTTGTATTTCTCGCAATTCTTCTACGTTGAATATATGGTAATACATTTCAATAAGCTTACCGTCATTGATGAGCTTGTTGAATTCTTCTGTCTGCAACATTTCTTCTAGGACCTTTACCGGTACAGTCTCTCCCTTTTTTACTGTCAATGGCCCGTCTGCTAGCACAATCTCAATATCCTCAAGTGCTTTATGGTAGTATATATCACGTTCCTCTGTTGCAAATTTATAGCCCTTATTATTTTCCCGAAGCTTTTCAAAATACTCCCGGTGCTCACGAAATCCCCCTTCGCCGGGGAAGGTACCGTAGACAATTCCTTGCGTTATTTTCCCCCACGTCTTTACCGTCTCCATCCGATCTTTTCTGGTAGGAATATGTGCAAGTGGGCCAAAGTTATTGGCTAAAATATCTACACGTTTACGCCCAAAGAACTGCTCTAAATACGCCCGCCCGTTCTCAGGTTGGGCAATAACAAATTTGACACCGTAGGTATGTTGCTCATTAACAAGTGTTTTTGCATGATAAGTGGGTACCAAAGGGTACTTGTCACGCCGTGAAAAGCCTTCCCCCTTTTCTACACCATACCCGTCACCCGTAGTCTTACTTCTTTTCGCATGAAATTGCCCAAAACGGTTAAGGGGTTTCACTAGATTCTGCCACTTTTGACTATAATCCTGGTTGTTATATTTAGGTGCCCCTTTCAGAACCTTATGCTGCTTCTTAAGGGAAGCACTGGCCACCTCTAAAGGCTTATTCGCCACATCATAAGCAATTTCGGTGATCTTTTGGGCCTTACCATTTTTAAGGGCATCCCAAGCCTGACGCTGGTACAGATAACCTTGGCGTTCGCGGTCATATGACCCAAAATCCAATCGTATTACTTTCTGTTTTTTATCTTTGTTATGCTGCAGCTCATAATTTTCGAAAAGCTCTTTCCAAACCCACTCTGCAAGCTCCTCTTCCGCCTTCGTCACAGGAATAGGGTCTTCACCGAAACGTGCACGATAACCGTCATAGTGGTTATAGGAATGGATAATACTGTCTTTAGAGTGTTGCCGCTTATGCTCTTCACTGTATTGCACACCTGCTTTTTCAGGAGGGGTGCCAGAAGACGTTCCTTCTTCAGAGGAGATACTTGGAGAAGATCTTCCTGATGAGTATTTACCTGAATCTGAATCTGAATCTGTTTGTGAATTGGAACGAGATACGGATGTATCAGACGATTGCCCTTCCAAGTCGTCTTGCTGTCGATTATTGAGTATAACGGATATTTTTTTCTTTTTAGACATATAATTCTTCTCCCTGAACTCTATATCCCTATTCACATGCTCATACGCCCGTCGGGAAAGTATATAGCAGAATTTGAGATTCTATACAATTTAATATTAATGATAATATACAGGATGCAACCAAAAGATGCCGAACTTCCATTGCCGCTCTTTATAAGGGAAAATCAATGTTTTTGCAAAGGAATTTTGTTAATTCCAGAGATTTCCAGGGGTTTTATGCCAAAAGTGAGAGCGCAGGGTTCTGCGCCAAGCTAGCATAGGCAGGATTTTTGTAGAGAAACGTCGCCAGTTCAACTGAGAATGGCGAAAAGAGATTATTTGAAGTCACAGGGGTTGACGCCAGCGCCATTACCGTATCGAGATCTTTAAGGAGATTGCCTCCGGTGTTCGATGGAAGAGCAGCGAGGATCTTCTCCAAATCCCCTTCCTCTAGCGTTAATCCCGCTGCGGAAGTCTTTGCAGAGGATACCGATTGCAGCAGCCCTCTCGTATCAAAGGATTGCAGCGAGAACGGATCTCCTCTTAAGCCTGATACCACCCCAAGGCGGGCAGTATAAGCCGAAAGTGCCGTTGTTGAAAGGCTCGCACCGGTTAATGACATCGTGTTTTCTCCATATACCTTAATTATAGCACATCCGAACCTGACGATCTAGTCGCACTTCTAGTTGGAATTAGGAGATATTAATATTGCTTTAACGGTTCCATCGTAGAGTCAGTACGGAGTATTATATTAAGGACTTATGGCGCCTCGAAAGAAAAAAGAACCTACTGCTGAGCAAGCAACGCATCCTTGGCGTGATATCTATGCTAATACGGGCGGAAAGATCCGTTGGGATATGGATATCCCTGTGGAACCGCTTTATGCCGTGCTCGATGAAGCCGTCAGAACTTATCCCACTCGCATCGCTATTGATTTTTTAGGCAAAACCATGCGTTATGCCGAACTCGGGCAACAAGTGGCTCAACTTACCAAGGGATTACAGGAGATTGGCGTTAAACGCGGGGTTAAAGTCGGGCTGATGCTGCCCAATTGCCCGTATTATATCATCGCCTATTTTGCGATCCTCAAAGCCGGCGGGACGGTGGTGAACATCAATCCGCTTTATACGGTACGGGAACTTCAGCACCAGATTGAAGATTCCGATACGCAAATTATTGTGACCCTGAATCTGCAAGCGCTTCATGGCAAAGTCGCAAAGTTATTAAATACCACGCCGTTGCAAAAAATTATCATAGCACCGTTTGAGAAGTCCCTCCCCTTCCCTAAAAACTTCCTGTTCCCGATTTTAAAACGGGATGTGATTGCCTCTGCAATTTCTTATGGCAGGGTGAATATCGCCTGGGATACGTTACTTGCGAATGACGGAAAATATACGCCAGTGCATCTGGATCCGCTAATCGATGTTGCGCTCCTGCAATATAGTGGCGGCACGACGGGCACTCCAAAAGGCGCCATCCTCACGCATTACAATCTCTATGCCAACATGACGCAATGCCGAGCAGCGCTTTATCCGATTGAAGATGGAAAGCATACAATGCTGGCGGTGCTCCCGTTCTTCCATGTGTTCGCGATGACGGCCAATATGAATATCGGGCTTATCAAAGGGATGACGTTGTTGCTGCATCCGAAATTCGATGTGGAAGCGGTTTTAAAAGATATCGCGAAGAAAAAGCCTTCGATTTTTGCGGCGGTCCCAACCATGCTGGTGGCATTTAATAACCATCCGGATATCGCGAAATATGATCTTACTTCGCTGGCGCTTACTGTCACGGGCGGCGCGGGTTTGCCACCTGCGGTGAAAGCGGGATTTGAAGCGCTCACAAAATCTCCCGTCGTGGAAGGATATGGATTGACGGAAAATTCTCCCGTTGCAACGCTCAATCCGTTATTCGCTGAAAATCGTGCAGGATCCATCGGCATTCCGCTTCCTCAGGTCACGGTAGAAATTTCTGACCTTAAGGATAAAGAAAAAATGTTACCGTTAGGAGAAACGGGCGAGGTGTGTATTTCCGGCCCACAAGTCATGGCGGGTTATTGGAATCCGAAAGAAGGAATGGACAGCCCCATTATCGAAGGCCGCCTCCATACCGGCGATATCGGTTTTATTGATAAAGACGGTTATGTGCATATTGTTGATCGCTTGAAAGACATGATCATCTGTGGCGGGTTTAATATTTATCCGCGCAATCTTGAAGATGCGATTATGGAACATAGCGCGGTGAAAGAAGCTGCCGTCATTGGCATTGCGGATCCCTATAAAGGCGAGATACCCAAAGCATTCATCACCTGCAAAACGGATATGAGTATCAGCGCAGAAGACTTACAAAAATTCTTAAGCGGTAAGTTAGCAAAGATGTACTTACCCGGACAGATCGAATTCCGCGACGAGTTGCCAAAAACCATGATCGGGAAAGTGGATCGAAAAGCATTACGAGAACAAACGATGAACCCGCTTGCATAAGCAATGGGAATCGCGATAGGATAAATATAGAGATTGAAAAAGGACCTTTATGACGCATGCTGTAATTGCCGGATACGTTCGCTCTCCCTTCACTCCCGCCAATAAGGGCGAACTCGCCAAAATTCGGCCGGATGAGATTCTCGCACAAGTCTTGAAAGGATTGATCGCAAAGACGAAAGTGAATGCGGATGATATCGAAGATGTGATTCTTGGCTGCGCCTTCCCGGAAGGGGAGCAGGGCTTAAACGTAGCGCGGCTGGCAGTGTTGCTCGCGGATTTACCTAAAACGATTGGCGGATGCACGATCAACCGGTTCTGCGGCTCTTCGATGCAATCGATTCATAATGCGGCTGGGATGATTGCCCATGGCGCGGGTGAAGTGTTTATCTGCGCGGGCGTGGAATCGATGACGCGTATCCCGATGGGAGGCTTTAATCCCCTGCCCCATCCAGGATTGTTTGAGCGCTTCCCGGATGCGTATATCTCTATGGGAATTACCGCTGAGAATTTAGCGCGTAAATATAAAATTTCTCGGAAAGACCAGGAAGCTTTTGCAGTGGAGAGCCATAAAAAAGCCGCTGCTGCTATCCAAGCCGGAAAATTGAAAGAAGAAATCATCGCCATTTCGGATGCGGGCAAAACGGTTGATCAAGACGGATGCGTCCGCGCCGATGCCAATGCAACCTCGATGGCAAATCTCGAGCCTGCATTCGAGCAAAATGGCACGGTTACTGCTGCGACGTCTTCACCACTCACCGATGGCGCTTCGGCGGTGTTGGTATGCTCAGAAAGCTATGCGGATAAACATGGTTTGCCGAAGTTAGCGCGGATTAAAAGCTTTGCGATATCGGGCTGTGAGCCTGGAATTATGGGCATTGGCCCCGTGGCTTCCACCAAGAAAGCGCTCGCACGCGCAGGCTTACAAATTTCCGACATTGATATTTTCGAGCTGAATGAAGCGTTCTCCGTACAGGCACTGTCATGCATCGAAGAACTCAAAATCGATATCAAAAAAATTAACCTCGATGGCGGTGCAATTGCGCTTGGCCATCCGCTCGGTGCGACCGGTGCGAGGATTACCGGAAAGGCGGCTGCACTCTTAAAACGTGAAGACGCGAAATATGCCCTCTCCACGCAATGTATCGGCGGTGGGCAAGGGATTGCGACAATTTTGGAACGCATTTAAGGATTAGATCCCGGCACGCGCTTCGCTGAGCGGGATGACAGTTTTAAAGGAAAACACATGACAGACATCCAGAAAATAGCAGTGATTGGGTCGGGCGTAATGGGCGGAAGTATCGCAGCGCATATCGCCAATGCGGGATTCCCGGTAATGCTGATGGATATTGTCCCAAAAGACGCAACCAGCAAAAATATCCTGGCTGAACAGGCGATTGAGAAATTGCTTGAAATGGATCCAGCACCGTTTACGCATAAGAACAAAGCAAAGCTGATTACGCCTGCGAATATGGAGACCGATCTCGACAAACTAGGCGAGATGGATTGGATTATCGAAGTCGTGCTCGAGCGCATCGATGTGAAGCATGATGTCTATGCGAAAATCGAAAAGCATCGCAAGAAAGGCTCAATCGTTTCGTCGAACACCTCCACACTCCCCTTGCATGAACTCACGAAAACCATGCCGGAGAGCTTCAAAAAAGATTTCATGATTACGCACTTCTTCAACCCGCCGCGCTATATGCGATTGCTGGAATTGGTGACCTCGCAAGACACGCGTAAAGATGCGATTAGCACTATCTCCGCATTTGTGGATAAGCGTTTGGGTAAAGGTATGGTGCCGTGTAACGATACGCCTGGATTTATCGCCAACCGCATTGGGGTGTATTGGCTGATTGTGGCTCTGCAAGAAGCAATGCATCTGGGCTTGACGGTCGAAGAAGCGGATGCGCTAATGGGCCGCCCGATTGGGGTTCCGAAGACCGGTGTGTTTGGCCTGATGGATTTGATCGGTATTGATTTGATGCCGCTGATTGCGAAATCCTTCCTGGATTATCTGCCTTCGGAAGATGCCTTCCGCAAGACCTACAATGAGCCTGATCTCATTAAGAAGATGATTGCCGATGGTTATACGGGCAGGAAAGGCAAAGGCGGATTCTATCGCGTCAATAAAGACAATGGCGGGAAAGTCAAAGAAGCGATTTGCTTAAAGTCCGGCGAATATCGTACAGCGGAAAAGAAACCAGCACTTGATAGCGTAGAAGCGGCGAAAGGTGGTTTACGAGCGCTTGTTGAACATCCTGATCGCGGCGGACAGTATGCCAAATCCGTATTGATCAAACTCCTTGGCTATGTTGCATCGCTGGTGCCGGAAATGTCGGACGATATTTTGGCCGTCGATAATGCGATGAAATGGGGGTATAATTGGAAATACGGGCCGTTTGAGCTGATCGACAGGCTTGGCACCCCGGAACAATGTGGTGCAAAATGGCTGGCGGAAGAATTGAAAAAATCCGGCCAGGCGATTCCGGGGATCTTGAGTGCGGTTGGGGACGGGACATTTTATAAAGATGAGCCTAATGCGCGCCGCGTGATGAATTTGCTCGGCGGATATCGCGACATTCTGATTACCAAGGATATGTATTTCCTCGCCGATATTACGCGCGGCAAGAAGCCAATTGCGAAGAATGCCTCTGCGCGTTTGTGGGATATTGGTGATGGGATCGCATGCCTGGAATATACCTCGAAAATGAATTCCGTGGATCTTTATACGCTCGAGATGATTGAGAAATCCATTGAGATCGTGAAGGGCGGATATAAAGGTTTGGTGATTGCCAATGATGCGGAAAATTTCTGCGTGGGTGCGAATTTAGGCTTTGCGCTGTTTGCCGCGAATACTGCTTCCTGGAAGATGATCGAAGAGATGGTGGAAAAAGGTCAGCAGGCCTATATGCATTTGAAATACGCTCCCTTCCCTGTCGTGACCGCCGTGAGTGGTATGGCGCTCGGTGGTGGGTGCGAGGTGCTCTTACATTCGGATGCCGTCCAAGCGCATGTTGAGACCTATACGGGACTCGTGGAAGTTGGCGTGGGTGTGATTCCTGGCTGGGGCGGATGTAAAGAAATGCTGATCCGTCATATGGCGAAGCGTAAAGCTGCCGGTGGCTTAGCGGCCGTGGGACGTGCGTTTGATTGGTTATCGCCGGTCAAAATGCTCAACACCATGCCTGCAATCCGCGATGTGTTTATGCAAGTAGGTCTTGCGAAGGTCGCAAAATCAGCGGAAGAAGCAAAAGACATGCTGATCTTAAACGATAAAAGCCGAATCACGATGAATCGTGCGCGCCTGCTGCCGGATGCGAAGGAACTCTGCTTGTCGCTGGTGAATGGCTATACGCCGCCAGAGCCGCAAACGCTGCGCCTTCCCGGACGTACAGCGCGCGCGGCGCTCTATATGGGGATCAATGATTTCGTGAAGAGTGGCAAAGCGACTCCGTATGATGAGGTGGTTTCCAAGGCGCTCGCGGAAGTATTAAGCGGGGGCAAGACCGATGTGACGGTAACGATGACCGAGCAGCAGATTTTCGATTTAGAACGCGAGGCCTTCATGACACTGGTGAAGCAGCGCGGCACGTGGGATCGGATTGAACATATGTTGGAGACCGGGAAACCGCTGAGGAATTAGCTTCTTTTCTACTGTGCTGGCCGTTAAGTCCCAGCTTTCCTAACTTCCGTTGCTCACGTACCTTTAAGTACGCTGCGCTACGGGTTCAGGAAAACCAGGACTTTCCGACTCAGCCTAGCGAAAAGCCAAACGTGAATAAAAGTAGAACCTAGGGGACAATTTATGCCACAATTTCATGCTAACATCCGCGATTTCCAGTTCGTCCTGCACGAGTTCCTGAAAGTTTCAGAAAACTATAAGGACTTGAAAGGCTTCGACATGATCGATGAAGGATTGATCGATTCGCTGCTTTCGGAAGGCGGTCGATTCTGCGAGGAAGTGCTTTTCCCGCTTAACCAATCGGGCGATGCGGAAGGCTGTAAATTTGATAATGGCAAAGTGACGCTCCCGAAAGGTTTTAAGGAAGCGTATCAATCCTATGTGCAAGGCGGTTGGCCGTCGTTTACCTGTGATCCCGATTATGAAGGCCAAGGCTTGCCGGAAGTCATCAATATGCCGTTTATCGAGATGATTTGCTCGGCGAATTTAGCGTTTGGAATTCTTCCAGGACTCACGCACGGTGCGTATAATGCGATCCATAAACATGCATCGGATGAGCTAAAGAAAACCTATTTGCCGAACATGGTATCGGGCAAATGGTCGGGCGTGATGTGCCTGACAGAACCGCATTGCGGAACGGATTTAGGGTTGCTTCGTACGCGTGCCGTGCCAGATGGAAATGGTACGTATAAAATCAGCGGGACGAAGATTTTCATCTCCGCCGGTGAGCAGGATGCGACGGAAAATATTATCCATCTCGTGCTTGCAAAATTGCCAGATGCACCAACAGGCGTGAAAGGAATTAGCTTGTTCATTGTGCCGAAAATCAAAGTAAATGGCGATGGTACTTTAGGCGAGAAGAACGCGGTTTCCTGTGGTTCGATCGAGCATAAAATGGGCATTCACGGCTCTCCTACCTGCGTGATGAATTATGATGAAGCACTCGGTTTCCTCGTGGGTGAGCCGCATAAAGGCGTACGTGCGATGTTCACAATGATGAACGAAGCGCGGCTTTATGTGGGTGTGCAAGGGTTGGGACTCTCGGAAGTCTCCTACCAAAATGCTGCGAATTATGCGAAAGAGCGCTTGCAGATGCGCAGCCTTAAAGGTGCGAAATATCCTGAGAAACCCGCCGATCCGCTGCTCGTCCATCCGGATGTGCGCCGGATGTTGCTGACTATGCGGGCATTTAATGAAGGTGCGCGCGCGCTGACCTTACTCACCGCGATTAAACTCGATACCACCAAACGTCATCCTGACGCAAAAGTGCGCGAAGATGCGGAAGACTTTATTCAGTTGGTGACGCCGATTTTGAAATCTTACTTCACCGATATGGGCTGCGAATCGACCTATATGGGTATGCAGATTTTCGGTGGACATGGTTATATCCGCGAGCATGGGATGGAGCAATATTTGCGCGATGCGCGGATTGCACCGATTTATGAAGGTGCAAACGGTGTTCAGGCGCTGGATCTGGTGGGCCGGAAATTGCCACGATTTACCGGGCGATATTTACGCAGCTTCTTCCATCCGGCGACCGAATTTATTGATGCGAACCGCGATAATGAAGCGATGTCGGAATTTACCAAGCCGCTCTATCAGGCCGTTAAATCATTGCAGAATGCGAGCCTCTGGACGGCCATTAATGGCCTTGGGAATCCAGAAGATGCGGCCGCGGGATCATCGGAATATTTGCGGATGTTTGGCGTGTGCATTTTTGGTTATATCTGGGCGCAGATGGCGAAAATTGCGCTGGAGAAACGCGATTCCGATCCGGCTTTCTATGATGCGAAGCTTGTGACTGCGCGCTTCTTCATGCAGAAGGTGTTGCCGCAGCATTACTCACTGCTGGCTTCCTTGACGTCGGGAAGTAAGGTGATGATGAGTATGGAAGAAGGGGCGTTTTAGTGTTACACAATATACGACCACATTTATTCTCAATACCCCTTGGCTTCCTGACAGCTTGTTGTCTGTTTCCTTTTGCTGCTTTTTCTCATGATGGAAAGGCAATACTGATAGGATTATCTTTCCTATTTGTTAGTAGCATAAGTACGTTATTTACCCTTTACTATCTTTTACGTAAGCTTTTCCATTTTTCCCGGCACGCTTCTTATCAGCAACGTAAGTACGCAGCTTATATTTTTGTTATTATTATTGTTCTTTCTAGCTGTCTTTTCGTTCCTATCCTACTTTATAATATTTTCCCTAACATATTCGCTGACATACTACCTTTATGCGTGGGTAGCATCACTATTTTATTTACCCTCTACCATCTTTTACATAAGCCCTTCCTTTCTTTCTGGCATGCGTTTTACCAGCAACGAAAGCGCGCAATCTATGCCTCCTTTATTGCTATTTTTAGCTGTTTTCTTATTGCTATTCTGTTTCGTTTTATTTTTTCTAATGCCTCTGTGCAAGCGCCTCCTCTAAAGCTCGTTACATCATCCCCCACTCCTGCTGTAAAATATTCTGCACCTCCTGAAGTCTGTACAATCCGCAGACCTTTTCCAAAAGTATCTTCGGTTTATGAGCAAATGGCGCAGGAAACCGGTGGGGCTGTTATGGCAATTAATCCCCAAGAATTAGCAAAACTTCCTGATGTTACTTCTTTCCCAACGCGTATACTGAACGTAAAAGAGCTTGTGAATGGGCAAACTAAAAAAATCACTCTCCTTTCTGAACCCGCTTATTTAACTTTCTACCTTTCGGTTAGCGCGAACGCTCCTATGACTCTTTCTGTTTCGACAACCAATTCCACCAGCATTCAAGGACAATGGACAGAATTATCCAGCCAATGCATTTTTATAGGAAGCACTGCCGCAAACGTAGGAAATCTCCAACTGCATCTTAATGGTACGGGAGAAGTCGATATTGAAATGCGCGTTAAGAGTAAGTAACCCTTTATTGCCTTCCAACAACAATCCATTTGAATGAAACGCCATCCGCGGGTAGACTGTCGCAACTTTATACCAACAATAGACAACTTTATACCAACTGCGGATAAGCGACATGACAGCCACACATACCACCGACATCACCATTATTGGCGCAGGGCCAACGGGACTTTTTGCCGTATTTGAAGCAGGAATGTTGAAACTCCGCTGCCATGTGGTGGATGCGCTCGATTTTACCGGCGGGCAATGCACTGCGCTTTATCCGGAAAAACCGATTTATGATATTCCTGCCCATCCGGCGATTAATGGGGAAGATTTGATCAAGAATCTTGAAGAGCAGGCCGCACCTTTTGCGCCCGTTTATCATCTCGGCCAGCGGGTGGAGAAATTGGATCGAAGCGCGGATGGTACGATTACGATTACGACCTCTTCTGGCAATGTGATTCACTCAAAAGCTGTGATTATTGCGGCGGGATGTGGTGCGTTTGGCCCAAACCGTCCGCCACTCGAAGGCATTGAGGCTTATGAGGCCAGTGGTTCGGTGCGTTATATGGTGGGTAAGCGCGAGGAATTCCGTGGTAAATCCATTGTGATTGCCGGCGGTGGGGATTCGGCCGTGGATTGGGCGATATCGCTCGCGGAAGTGGCGAAGAAACTCTATGTCGTGCATCGCCGTCCAAAATTCCGTTGTGCGCCGGAAAGCCAAACGAAGCTGGAAAGCTTAGCGGCAGAAGGCAAGATCGAGATGGTGGTGCCCTATCAATTGGCGGGGCTTGGTGGAAATAACGGAAAACTTTCAAGCGTTGTTGTGAATACGTTAGAGGGCGAGACAAAGGTGCTTGATGCCGATGTGCTTCTGCCCTTCTTCGGGCTTTCGATGGATTTAGGGCCGATTGCGGATTGGGATCTGGCGATTGAACACAAGCATCTGCATGTCGATCCTGCGAGCTTGCAAACGAGCGTGGCTGGCATTTATGCGATTGGGGATATTATCCATTATCCGGGCAAGCTGAAATTGATCTTGAATGGATTTGCGGAAGCGGCGATGGCCTGCCACCACATTCATCATACGATCTTCCATCCGGGGGAGACGTATCATTTTGAGTATTCGACGACGAAGGGTGTGCCGGCGTAGGTTTGAATTCTACAATGGATCCCTTACGCGGGAATGACGACCTCTTCTGGAGGTTCTTGTTGTTGTGAAATTTTCTAAACCGTCAGTAAAAATGGTAATTTCTTGAGCACCAAAGCTTAAGCGTACTTAACGTACGTGAGCATCGAAGCGCAGAGAAATCGACATTTCCAGCCAGGCATAGGAAATTTAACGTCTAGCCACCATCAGCTTCTTAATCTCCGCAATCGCCTTCGCAGGATTCAAACCTTTCGGGCAAGCTTTCGTACAGTTCATGATCGTATGGCAACGGTAGAGTTTGAATGGGTCTTCAAGCGCATCCAACCGTTCGCCGGTATACTCATCGCGGCTATCGATGATCCAGCGATAGGCTTGCAAGAGGATTGCCGGACCAAGGAAACGGTCACTGTTCCACCAATAGCTTGGGCAGGACGTTGAGCAGCATGCACAGAGAATACATTCATACAGACCATCAAGCTTCTCGCGATCTTCTGGCGATTGCAGGCGCTCGGTGTTTGACGGCGAGGGCGTATCGGACTTCAACCACGGCTCAATGGATTGCAGCTGCGCATAGAACATATCCATATCCGGCACAAGGTCTTTAACCACTTTCATGTGTGGAAGTGGATAAATCTTCACGTCACCTTTCACATCTTCAATCGCTTTCGTGCAGGCGAGCGTGTTGGTCCCGTCGATATTCATCGCGCAGGAACCGCAAATCCCCTCGCGGCACGAGCGGCGGAAGGTCAGCGTCGAATCCAATTCATCTTTGATTTTGATGATCGCATCGAGCACCATTGGCCCGCACTCGTCGAGGTCAAGCTCATAGGTATCGATGCGCGGATTCGCCTCATCTTCAGGATCCCAGCGGTATACCTTAAAGCTTTTGACATTCTTTGCACCTTGAGGCGCTTCGAAGGTCTTGCCCTTCTGGATTTTTGAGTTTGCCGGTAATGCTAATTCTACCATACGTACACCTAATTCTTGGTTTGATATTCGTTGTTAATTCCCGCTTGCGAAACTATGGGAGGCTTTTTCTGGTAACAGACGCATCGCTTCTTCCCGTTTATGCCCAATTTCTTGGGCGGTTTTTTCTAATAATACATACCGTTCTGCGCTGGTTGGATGGGTAGTGGAGATAAAAATCGCATTCGGATTCTTGATTGCCATTTTCCTCCAAAAATCTTTGGACTTACCAATCCCGTATCCTGCGCGCGCAGTGATATAAAGTCCAACATAATCCGCTTCGGATTCATAGTCAGCAGAATAGGACAGCTTGCCCATTTCTCCACCGGTTTTGGCAAATGCCATATCCGTGCTCATGCCTTGTGACGCTGCCAATAAATCCACCACGCTGCCCGCTATCGCACCCGCATACACATTGCGGCGTGTCGCGCCCGGATGTCCCATAATATTATGAGCCATCTCATGGCCGATCACCAGCGCTAACTCATCATCTTTCTTCGCAAAATTCATCATTCCTGACGTCACAATAATCTTGTTACCATCCGCAAAGGCATTCACGCCCCCTGTTTCTGAATCAAGTTCCACCTGGAAGCTGCAGGTATCGCTTTCAAACTCGCCGCATATATCCTGAGATGACTCGGATAATTGCTCAAAAACATAATGCAGCCGCTCTGTTTGTTTAGCGATACGTTCTTGCTTCCTTGCTTCTGCCCTCGCCCCGGCAGCATCCGATAATTCCTTTTGTTTCGTCTGCTCTTCCTTAATTTCCGCCGTCGTATTCATTGGCACACGGGCGGAAGTACCTGCACATCCGACCAAAGACAACAACAGACCAAGGGAAATCCCCGTCACTCCTGTTAGTCTCTTCGTGCCCCTCAACACTATCACCCGCCTAACCCTTTATTCGCTAATATACTCGTTTCTTTAGTGGTACGGGCTGCACATCGTTGCTGAGTGTATACATATGCACTGGACGGTAATCGATCGTCACTTTGCCAGAATCATTAACCCAGGCAACGGAGTGTTTCAGCCAGTTTTTATCATCACGATCCGGGAAATCTTCGCGTGCCTGAGCGCCGCGGCTTTCTTGACGGTTCTGTGCGCAATACATCGTCGCCATCGCCTGACCTAGCAGGTTATCAAGCTCTAATGCTTCCACAAGGTCGCTATTCCACACGAGGCCACGGTCGGTAATACCCACCTGCTTAAAGCTATGGAAGACATCCGTAATGTGTTTCTTGCCTTCAACCAACGAATCTTCGGTCCGGAATACGGCAGCGTGGTTTTGCATCACGCGCTGCATCTTCCGGCGAATTTGCGCCGTTGGGAGTTCACCTTTCGAGTGACGGATTCCATCAAGACGCGCGAGAGCATTCTCGCCCGCATTTTCACCCAGCGGCTTATGCGCCATGCCAGGTTTCACGGTTTCTTTCGCACGAAGCGCTGCTGCGCGGCCAAATACGACGAGATCGAGCAGTGAGTTAGAGCCTAGACGGTTCGCACCATGTACCGATACGCACGCCGCTTCACCAATCGCCATTAAACCATGGACTACGCCATCTGGGTTGCCGTTTTTAATAGTGACGACTTCGCCGTGATAGTTGGTCGGAATACCGCCCATGTTGTAATGCACGGTCGGGAGCACCGGAATCGGCTCTTTCGTTACATCGACGTTCGAGAAAATCTTCGCGGTTTCTGCGATACCCGGAAGACGCTTATGAATCACGTCAGGATCCAAATGATCCAGATGCAGGAAGATATGATCCTTTTCTGGGCCAACACCACGGCCTTCGCGGATTTCGATCGTCATAGCACGACTCACAACGTCACGCGATGCAAGGTCTTTCGCTGATGGCGCATAACGCTCCATGAAACGTTCGCCTTCGCTGTTGATAAGATATCCACCTTCCCCACGCACACCTTCAGTAATCAAACAGCCTGCGCCGTAAATTCCGGTTGGATGGAATTGCACGAATTCCATATCTTGGAGTGGCAAGCCAGCACGGAGTGCCATCGCATTGCCATCACCCGTACAGGTATGGGCAGAGGTACAAGAGAAATACGCACGGCCATATCCACCCGTCGCGAGCACTACTTGATGGGCGCGGAAACGGTGAATCGTCCCATCACATAACGAAAGGGCCATGACTCCGCGACAGACGCCTTCGGAATCCATAATGAGATCGAGCGCGAAATATTCGACAAAGAACTTCGCACGATGTTTCAGCGCTTGTTGGTATAAGGTATGTAGGATCGCGTGACCAGTACGGTCAGCAGCGGCACAGGTACGCTGCGCGGCTTTACCTTCACCGTAATGCGTGGTCATCCCACCGAACGGACGCTGATAAATCTTACCTTCTTTTGTACGCGAGAACGGCACGCCGTAATGTTCCAGCTCTAAAATCGCCGCAGGAGCATTTTTGCACATATATTCAATTGCATCCTGGTCACCGAGCCAATCCGATCCTTTGATCGTATCGTACATATGCCAACGCCAATCATCTTCCCCCATATTCCCAAGTGCAGCACTGATTCCGCCTTGCGCCGCAACGGTGTGGCTACGGGTTGGGAATACTTTCGTGATGCAGGCGGTTGATAAGCCAGCTGCGGCCATTCCGAAGGTTGCGCGCAATCCCGCACCTCCCGCGCCTACTACTACGACATCGTACTCGTGGTCAATAATGGGATAGGATGATGACATGGTCGTTTCTACTTATTTTAATATTAGTGTTGTCTAAACGGAATTATCCGCCAATAGCTACATGGTTTACGTGGAAGGTCACTATTGCCAGCGTTACCGCAGCACTCGTGATCAGGCTTCCATATTGCACAAGCAGGAGCAGGAAAATTTTTGCCTTTTCGTTATGCACGTAATCTTCAATCACTACCTGCATACCCAAAGCCCCGTGATAAAGCGAAGTGCCCAGGAACAGGATCATCATGAGCGCGCTAAAGGGCGAGCTTAAGCTCAGGAGGAACTTATCCCCTCCGGTCGCCGCAACGCAGATCACGAAATACACAAACCAAAGAGAAAGCGGGATAAGCGCCACGGAGGTCACGCGCTGCGCCCACCAATGGCCTGTACCATGTTTCGCAGAACCTAAACCTTTTACTTGTGCAAGCGGTGTACGGATACCCATATTACTGCCCTCCCCCGATTAAACCTAATCCTACGATCCAGCTAGCCGCTGTGAGCACGAAGGACATAATGACAGCAAAGATACCCGATTTTGCCATGGTTGGCAGCGCAAAACCTTTGCCCATATCCCAGAATAAGTGGCGGATGCCTGTGCATAAATGGAAGAATAACGCCCAGCTCCAGCCAAAGAGGAATATTTTCCCAATTACGGTTCCAAAGACCGCCAAAAGGCAGTTACAGCCGTAAATCCCTGCGATAATTCCCCAGCTTAAAAATAGTGCACCTAAGAACAACCCCACCCCCGTTAAACGGTGGAGGATCGACAGCACAGTACTGATCTGCGGTTTATAGATCGTAAGATGAGGCGAAAGAGGACGTCTGTCCTTATGTAATATTTTCGAAGATTCAGATGGTTGGCTCATGAATAGCATCCTTTGATAAAGGCAAAACTCGACTGCACTATAATCCGCTCGCATGGAAAATCAACATAGGAATGATACATCCCAAAAGTCGGAGGAATTTTAAGCCTATCGTATTGCACCTTATAAGTTACCAGCAGTTACCAGCAGATCGAATTTGATTGACAAATTATACTAATTAATTAATAGTACGCGCCAAATTTATACACTCAATGAAAGAAAGCATTATGAAACTGAAAAGCCTTCTTAAAAAGAAACCAACTTCTAAAGGTGTTTCTATTGAATCGCCTGCTAAGCCCCACTTCTTTGAAATTACAGGGCTTCTCGACCCTAATTTTGATGAATTCACTGGCAGAGCCCTTAGTGAAGGCACAGATTTTTTGGTTAACTTTATTGAGATTGCCATTTCTAAAGCCAAGGCTGGTCAGGACATTACTTTTCAGGTTTTACAGAATAATCGTGAAATATTCGATACATTCTCCGAAGACTGCCGCCGTGCTCTTGTGATGATGGGAAATACTTATAGTGTGATGGATTACGTAAAACCCCTTGTATTTAAAGGCACTCCCAAAATTGCACCTGCTGATAAAGCTACTCGTACATTCGCACCCATTTCTTCAGCCCCGGCTGTATCATCTTCTTCGGTATCTTCTAGTTTTACTGCGCGTGCTTCCACCGTTAAAGTGGCACCGGCCAAGCTCACACCTACAAGCGCCGCTACAGCAAAACCTCGTAGGAAAACCACCGCGATTTTACCTGCTAAGGTCGCAGATCCCGATGAGGACGCAGAGAATAAACTTGCCGCCGTCAAAACAACACTTGCGGCTCCTAAAGATTATCCTTACGCCGTCTTTGCGCGTTCCATAGGAACTTATGGGAATGTGATCCCCTATGAAGCCCAACAGATGCAGCAAGAATTCATTGGTCATATTGGCGCACCTTCCACTTATCTTCACAATCGCCTCCCCGATGTTAAACTGGCCGGCCCCGTGGGATTGGTATTCATCACTTTCAAGACAAATTTACTTCCTGACCAATACAGTTCCAACCCCGCTCTTTTTAAGGAAGATGCGGAAACAGAAATTGTTGAAGAGTTTTTAAATGGTAAACGGTCCCGTACACCTAAACTTACGGTAGGCTGCACAATGGGTCCCAATTATCGAGAGGCCTGTGCTTCTACCAACGATTTAGAAACGAGTCTTCTTAAAGAAAAATCTGCTGAAGCACACTATAATGAAAGTGTTATTCATCACGAACGTATTGATGACCTCGCAGGTTTTTACATCACCCACCCTCAGAACAAAGATGAGCTATTATCGCTTCGCCTGTTCCAGACCTTGTTTGCATTCGAAGGAACGATAGATATCCCCGTATTACAACTGTCTAAAAAAGAACATCAACCTATCGAGTTTGGATATCTCAAAAAACTCAATATACATTCCCTTGATGAAGCGAAAACAGCTTTGGTTGATGCACTCTATGATGCCATTAATGCTGAAGGGGCGGTTCTCAATACGAAATTATTGGAGAAAACGTACTTATCCATGATCGCCGGAGTCACAAAAGACAATGAAGTAACTTATATGACCATGAATGAAATTGGTGATGCGGTAAGAACAGAAAATTACGAGCGGCTGCGTGAGATTAGAAACTTACTGAGAGATAAGGTTCAGAAAAACGCACCTAATGCGGTAAAAGCTATTGAACTCGTCTATAAACAAGCAATAGCCAAAATAACCGCTCGAGAAAAAGAACTCGCTGGTGATCCAGATACTGGGCGGCTCACTGAACTTACAGCACAAATGATTGAGGTTATTGCCGAACTTGAGGGCAATAAAGATTCTCTTATCAAGGTCAATGGCGTTACTTATCATACCAAACTTACAACACCAAAAACTTATTCTAAAGGTTGGGTGTCCTACCGTAAGCCTCTACCTATTCACGCGGCCTCAAACATAACAAAGCTTCCCTATCCCGGTCTTCCTGATATACAAAAATCTCTTACAAATAACGAGCGTTTAACTTTACATAATACTATTCTTGGTCTCTACGAAAACGATCCTTCGCTGATTAATAATTCTAAGGCACAAAAGATGTTTATGGAGGCAATACAGTGTAATGATTTCGTTCGGTGTGAAGTCTTACTCCGGATGGGACTTAACCCCGATTTTACTGTTGTTATGGGCGCGGATAAAAAAACCACACCGTTTATTGCAGCCCTTCAGCATGGTGAATTCGAGATTATTCACCACTTGCTTGATGCCGACTTAGACATGACGCAGAAACATAATTCCGATATTGCTTTAGAATTTGCGATAAAAGGATATAGCAGATCTACAACTGCTGAGCAGGCTGCGAATTATCTCGAAGTCATGTCTACATTGCTAAAACAAGGCGTTACTCTTAACGAAGAGAACGCAAAGCTCGTTCAAAACAATGAAATTTTGATGACGCTCTTTGACGTTTCTGTTGATTACACGGCAAAAATATCGCCAAAAAGAAGTAGTCCCCCTACGAGCCCAGCACCAGTTCTTACAAGTTCGGCTGTGGCACCGTCTCCTGCACCTTATTCCACTCGTCCTTCTACTCATAGGGCCGCGCCAACAGCTTCGATGGCTGAACGCTACACGCCTTCGACCCCGATTTCGAGCTCACCGAGCATAAGCAGTGCTGTACCGGCTCCTACACTTTACTTTGCTCGCCCCTCTCCTTCTACTCTCATCCCTGTGCGAGCAGAGATTACAGCCCCTTCTATTGCTCCTACGATATTGACTTCAGAGGCACTTAAAGCAAAAGAGGCAGAAGCCTTAGATCGCGCATTTATTCGAGCAGATACAAAATTCAGCCGGACACGACTGATGGCGATAATAGATGATCCAGAATATGGCGGTAAAAGCATCGAGGAAAAGAAAGCATCCGTTGATGCATTACTGAAATCGGGTGCAAATCCGAACTTAACCGGTAAGGACAACCAAATTCCTGCCTTTGTTCGTGCGATTTATCATGGGTATTATGATATTGCGTATCTGTTCTTAAACCCTGCTTACAACACAGATGTAAATTTGTGTGGAGCCTTTAGGGAAATGCCAGTTTCCGCCTTAGGAACAGCGATTGGTCGTTATGATCCCGCAGCTACCGATAATAGCAAAACATTGGCACTCATCAAATTCCTTTTGATACGAGAGGCTCAACTCCATCCGGATGAAACCGAATTAGCAAAGAAGATGGCGGCAATACCTGAATTAACGGCTCCAACACCTACACCATCCAGGGCATCACGTTATGTACGGCATCCTATAAGCCCAAGCTCTTCCTCATCCTCCGAAGAGAAAGAAGGACGGGGCTTTTAAAGAAGAAAACTCAGCTACTTCAAAAGCTTGACATTGCTATGTTTCATAATTAATACTTCCTGCAATACGATTTCATTATTCGGTGAACTCAATTTATAAAGGAAAAAATTATGTCGAAAAACTCAGGAACTCCTCCCAAAAAGAGCACAGTTGAAAAAATAATTCATAAAGTTGGGCTCAATAAAGGAGAGAAAGAAGCACGACAAGAGGCTGCTCACACAAAAGACCAACTTGCACAAGAACATCAACAACGCACCGCTGCAGAACAAGCTGCGGAGAATGCACGAATCCAACTGGTACTCGAACAGCAACAGCGAATAGCTGCAGAACAGTTTGCGGCGACGAAAGCGGCAGAGGCTCAACAAGCAGTAATGGCTACTAATCAACAAAATGCAGGAGCTTTTCAATATTTTGCAACGGTTGCTCAGCAAAATGCAACAGCCGCTCAGCAACAAGCAGCGATTGCTCAGCAAAAGGATGCCGAGTTACATCTCTCAAAAATTGGCCAAGGTACCGCGATCGAGGTTACAAGAGAGATAGTCGGTGAGAATGATCGACTAACCCGGGAAAATACAAACTTAAAAGCAGAAAACGCATCATTAACAATCCTACTGAAGGAGGCGCACGAGCAAATTGAAGCACTACAAAAGCAGCTGGACAGTAAAGTTAACGCACCAACTCCTGTCGCTTCTCCTCATGCCCTGCCAGCAGCACAACCCTATTCGGCGAGCTCTAACCTGCCGCACTATTCTACTGCTACTAATCCTTTTGCCAACCAGCAATCCGCTAGCTCGCAGCAAGGATATCCATCCCCTTACGGTTCAGGAAATCCTGACAACTATTGGATGAGTCGCGCACCTCAACCGACCAGCACGGCTGGCAGGCCATCACCATCGCACTCAAATGGCAGCGCAACTCCTCCGGGCTATCCACCAGGATATCCGTCTCCGGGGTTCTAAGCCTTCGACCCCATTATATTTTCCGAAACCCACTCATTACGCTCCTGTTTGATGAGTGGGTTTACGCTTCCCCCGCTAATTTCCTAGCTTTATTCCCCCCAACATCCCTATAATAAACTGCCGTCCCTGCGTCCTAAATCTTGACAGCAGTGTCTTTAATTATTTATATTTCTTGTATTCTAAACATTCAGCTAAGGGAACATTATGAAAAGCACGACAGTCTTCCCTTCTATTGCACCGACATCTTCTACAGCGGGACATCTTCCACCACCTCCTCCTCGTCTTTCACCGAAAAAGCAATTCTCGATGCTTGATGCATTACCACAAGATGCGGAAGGGAAGTTAACATACCTCCGGCAAGTATATACTGCAGGCCCTGATAATCCGCGTATGGCGGTATTTTACGGAGTGCAGGTGTCTCACTCTATCCCTGATAATAATATAGGTCGTAGAATAGCTCGCGCACATCGGGATTTTATAGGGGATCGGGATGTGGAAACAATCCTTCTTCACGCAAGCTTGAACAGCTCTATCCCTCCCGGAATGGTTGGCGTGATTTTCCTTCCGTTTAAAAGCAATGTTTCGGCTGTACCCGAAACCGGCTCCACTGCCAGAACGATAAAGCACTTGCGTGCAGAGGAAGCTGCAAATTTTGTTATTTCTAATCCGAAAGACCCTTATGAGCGCATCATGCTGGCATTGCTCCAAGAGTTGTACGCACTGGATGGTACCACCAACATACCGGTTGTACAGCCTTTACAGGAACCGGGAAAACTTCCTACTTTCACACGATGCCCTGATTTGGAGAAGCTTTCCCTGTCGAATGAGCTGTGGAATATCGTTAAACCTAATTTGTTAGACTCTCAGCCTAAACTTCATACAACTCCGTTAGAAAGAGTGTTCCTTTCGATTGTTGGAGGCGTAAATGACAAGAATGAACTATCCGATATCGTGGTGGATCTCGATAAAGTCCGGCAGAAGAATCTTGGTCTTAACCGTAAGATAGCCAATGAGCTTAAAGCAAAAGCTCCTGATTTTAACGATGCCATCAAGAAATTCCAGGACGGCCTTCAGAAAACTAAGATAGAACCCAAAGAAAAACCTCTTAGCACCGATCCGACTATCGCACGTAGTTCGAAATATGCGCGGCAGAGTGCTGGAATATCCGCTACCGTTAAGCAAGAATTTATTCAGACCGAATTAGCGCATTACGGAGCGGAGAAATCCACACCCAAAGGTCTTAAGCGCTTAAGCAAATTCCTTCCCTCTGCGCTTAAAATGAAAACGAAAAAATCGCATGAAATTATGGAAGATGAGTTTTCTTTCCGTGTTGACAAGTCTGATGATGCAAGCAGAGTGAATGAAGCTGCGGACCTTCTTGATAAAACCGCTCTTGATCCTAATAACGCCCAATTCCAGCACCAATTACTTGAGGCGGCCAAAGGTAACTTCGTTGGGGTTAAGGCGCATTTATTGCTGGGCACCAAGCCGGATTTTTTCCTGAGTGGCACAACTCCGTTGCTGACCGCTATGGCACATAATTATTTCCCTGCAATCTATAAGATACTTAACTCTGATTTGGATATGCAGAAACTTTATAACAAGGAAACAACCGTTTCCACCGCAATAGCACAATTTCACAAAGCACCGGCAAATACCGATGCAGGCCTTGAAATCCGTGCGGAATATTTACACATTATCCGAAAACTGGTTGCTAAAGGCGCTACCTTATCCGACCCGAATCTTTTACAAAACGATCCTGATTTACAGAAATGCTTTGCCGCATCGCCTCGCGCAGATAAGAGCGCTACTGCGGTAAGCTCCTCCGCAAGTCCGGTAACAACCGTTTATATACCTCTGGATACGGCTCCATCAACTTTTGCGAAACGGGTGAGACGTGATGCTACCCTTTCGAGTAGCACAACCCCACCGGCACCAGGTTATTAACTCTTAAGTAGAATGAGAGGGTACTATTTCGGCCCAATCATGTTTTCCGGAACAACCCATTCATCGAACTGCTGTTCGGTGAGTAAGCCCAGCTCTAATGCTGCCGCTTTCAGGGTTTTTCCTTCTTTATGGGCTTTTTTGGCAATTTTCGCCGCGTTATCATAGCCAATATGCGGGTTGAGCGCCGTTACTAACATTAAAGACTGATCGCGAAGGGTTGTAATCCGACGAACATCCGCTTCGATTCCCACCACACAGTTATCCGTAAAGCTGTTACACGCATCACCGATAAGGCGGATAGATTGTAGCAGGTTATAGATCATCACCGGCTTGAATACATTCAGTTCAAAATGTCCGTTAGAACCCGCAATCGTGATCGTCACATGGTTCCCCATCACTTGGGTGCAGACCATCGTCATCGCTTCGGATTGCGTTGGGTTCACTTTACCTGGCATGATGGACGAACCTGGCTCATTTTCCGGCAGGATAAGCTCACCAAAACCGCAGCGTGGACCAGAGCCCAGCAAACGGATATCATTAGCGATTTTCATCAGGCTTGCCGCCAGCACGTTGAGTGCTCCGGAAGCTTCTATGAGCGCATCGTGGCAGGCGAGCGCTTCGAATTTATTTGGCGCAGTGACAAATGGAAGGCCAGTGATTTTTGCCACTTCTTTTGCAAAACCTTCGGCAAATCCTTTCTGGCAGTTGATGCCGGTTCCGACCGCCGTTCCGCCTTGTGCCAATTGATATAGGCGTGGCAAAGTATTTTTCACGCGTTCAATGCCATAAGCAATTTGCGTCACATAGCCAGAGAATTCCTGGCCAAGTGTGAGCGGCGTTGCATCTTGCAAATGCGTACGGCCGATTTTCACGATATCTTTAAAGCTCTTGGCTTTGTCGTCCAATGCTTTTCTTAAGTGCTCAAGCGCAGGTAATAAGAGGCGGTTGATCTCTTCTGCTGCGGCAATATGCATCGCGGTTGGGAAGGTATCGTTCGAGGATTGACCCATATTCACATGGTCGTTCGGGTGTACTGGGGATTTAGACCCCACAACTCCCCCCAGCATTTCAATCGCAAGGTTCGATACGACCTCGTTGATGTTCATGTTGGTTTGCGTACCCGAACCCGTCTGCCACACGACAAGCGGGAAATGGTCATTAAGCTTACCATCGGCCACCTGCCCTGCAGCATCCATAATGGCTTGACCGAGCTTTTTATCCAGCGCACCGAGATTTACGTTTACCTGTGCAGCCGATTTTTTCAGGATTCCCAAGGCCCGAACCAACGGAATGGGCATGGTTTCCGTGCCAATCTTAAAGTTCATGAGCGAACGACCCGTCTGGGCGCCGTAATATTTATCGGTTGGGACCTGGATCTCACCAAAGCTATCGGTTTCGGTACGGAATTGCTGGGAGCTGTTCTGGGCTGCTTTCATGGTATTCGTCCTAAATATATTGAGGTTAAGTGGGTGCAATGTAGCAAATTTGGCAGAGATGTAAAGCCACAGAACACCCAAAATTATTATTAATCTTTAAATCAACTCACTTGAGAAGTCAGCCAAATAATGCTAAAAGACTTACCATTCATTCCAACCTACGAGCGGATAGCGCCATGAAGACTTCTAAGAAAGCCGTTACTTCCTTACCTAAAGCTGATAAAAAGGCGATTCACACATTTGCAAAGAATTTGGCTAAATTCTTCAATAGCGAAGAAGGAAAGAAGTGTTTAGCACGCCTTCAGTTTCCAGATTACACCAATTATGATTCCATTGCTCTTCATAATCAATGGGAACAGGTTATACTTTTTAATGGCAAAGCCAAGAAGTATGAGGCAAAACATTTTGAGGCGGGCTTGCGTATGTTATACAGCAAACTCCCGCTGGAAGCCCATGCGCATTTTTTCAAGCCAGTTACCGAACAGCTTTTAAAAGATATCGTAGCGCCGTTATTGCCTGCTTCTGCAAAGAAGGAGGAGGAGGCACTTCCTTTCATCTGTGAAAAAGAAGAAAGGAAATCTGAACAGCCAACCTCTTCCAGGGTGGATTCAAAACGTCCGAGGCATACCCATTCTAAACGAAAAGAGAAAGAGAAAAACGAAACTCCGATCAGCAGCAGCTCTCGCATCATCGAGCACCGCTCGGAGTTATCAGAGTTACGTCTGGTATTAGGGACGGATTCTACCCCACTTACACATATAAAAAATGCTGATTTTGGTTCGGTTCACAAGCCTTATCGTAACTTCAACGACCTAAATACTTTTTTGGACTCGGTCAATCCTCCCTCATCACCACCAATTGCTTCATCTTCCACACAAGTCTCCTCCTTGCCTGATGAGCCACGACGCGATCGTAGCTTTTCTGATGTTTTTAGGAAGTTAGATTTTTCTGACCTCGATGCCCACGCTCCCACTTTGGATGACATTTGTGATGCTATCAACGATAAACAAGATGACCCCGATCGACTCGCAATTCTCTTAAGCGCAGGTTTTGCAATCAATACCCAAGATCCTAAAACCGGCGATACCGCCCTGCATTTTGCCGTGCAGCTTTCTAATCCCAACGCGATTAAACTCCTGCTTGCCCAAAATCCTGACCTAACACTTAAAAACAAAGCAGGAAAAACCGCGGGCAATCTGGCACAAGAAGCTCTCAAAACTGCCCAGGCGGTGAATGACTTATTCGCACCAAAACAATTGGAACAGAAGATCGAGCAGAATGATCCAGCCCCCTCTGTGGCAGCAGATGCTCCTCCACGAGCAGGGTCATGGGTACAAAATGTAGGACAGAAACCCTTGGCCAAAGTACATTCAGTCCGACATTGGGATGTAAAACCAACTACTTATGTCAAATTATAAGCGCTAGGATTCCTTTGACTTTCCCCGACGGTTGCTTTAGTAACCACACTCTGTTCAACTCTTAAAGGAAGTCCCCATGAAAATGCCTATCCATAGCCTACTCGCATTTGCGTTGCTTGTACTTTTGTCTGCGTGCGGTTCGACTTCCAATATTAAGCCAACCCTTCATTCCTCTACTGCTGGAAATGCCGCAGAAACGCTTGATCTCTCCGGATATAACACCGTAGTTGTTGAGAATTTAAAATCTCCACAACGGTCAGCTAGTGGCGCAAAGTTTTCTGCCCTGCTTGCTAAAGCCATTGAGAACGAAAATCTTTTCGACAGCGTCTCACGGACTCCTGTTGGCAGGAAATCTCTTGTAATTACGGGAGAAGTCACCACAGCCAGTGAAGGAAATAAGCACTTACGTATGTGGATCGGTTTTGGAGCAGGACAGTCCGCTTTCCGTGCCAACGTGATTCTTAAAGATGCGGCCTCATCACAAACACTTGGTACTGTGGATGTTAATCAGCATAGTAACAGTGTACTCGGAGGCATTTTTATCATGAGACAAGATACTGAAAGACTGATGAGCTATTCCATCGAAAAGATCATCGCTGAGCTGAAAAAAGCTAAAGGGATCAAGTAATTATTCTTTCAAGAGAGGGGCTAGTACCTGTGCTAGCCTCTCCACATCTTCACAGCTATGTTCACTTGAAAACGTCACACGCAGCCGACTTGAACCTTGCGCCACCGTCGGCGGGCGGATTGCGGAAACGAGAAAACCTTCCGCTTCCAATTGTTCTGAAGCCGCTAGCGCCTTCTCTTCTTCTCCTAAAATAACCGCAACAATGGGGCTTTGGGCTTCTGGGAGGCTCAATAGAGAAGTAAACAGCTTTGCGTTCGCAAGTGGTTTGGCGGTGCGTTCTTTATCATGTTTAATGATGCGTAATGAAGCCAGGCTAGACGCCACCACTGAGGGCGGGAGAGCGGTCGAGAAGATATACGAACGCGCGGAATTTTTGAGATAATCAATCAGCGCGTTGGAGCCACAAACATAGCCACCATAGGCGCCCACAGCTTTCGAGAGCGTTCCCATTTGAATATCGACACCCTTCGCAGCCACCATCACTCCCAGCCCATGCGCATCATCGGTCATGAGCCAGCTATCGTATTTCTGGCAAAGTTCGGATAATGCCGCAATTGGGGCTGAGTCCCCATCCATGCTAAAGACCGTTTCGGTGATGATTAGGCAACGCTGGTATTGATTACGATGCGTGCTTAGGAGCTGCTCTGCATGGATTATATCATTATGGGCAAAACGAAGTAATTTAGCACCAGAAAGCCTTGCTCCATCGAGCAAACAGGCATGAATCAGCTTATCGGCCAGGATCAAATCGCCCTCACCTACTAAGGCCGGAATTGTACCGATATTAGCCAAATAGCCGCTCCCGAAGATGCAGGCCGCCTCTGTGCCTTTATAAGCAGCAAGGGCAGCCTCAAGCTCTGCCAACAACGGGGAATAACCGGTTACGAGCGATGCCGCCCCTGCCCCTGCCCCATAGCGCTCCAGAGCCTCTTTCCCGGCCTGGATCACCTCTGGATGATGGGATAGACCTAGATAGTCGTTACAACTGAAGGAAATCAGTCGCTTACCTCCTCGCTCGACAGAAGCCCCTTGCGTGCGGAGCGTAGGTTTAGACGTGCGGTAACGGTTGGCCTGAACGATAGCCTTAAGCTTGTTATGCGCATACTGAGCCAATGAAGAGGAGGACATAGTAAAATACTGGGAATCCCATTAAATTCCTGCTATATAAGCACCAGACGGCCTCAAATGTCACGTAAAAAGGTAAGATGATGACCAGCCCCACCCTCCGCCATGACTGGAAGCTTTCAGAAACGATGGCGTTGTTTGACTTGCCCTTTAATGACCTTCTGTTCACAGCGGCAAGCGCCCATCGTGAGCATTTTAACCCAAACCAGGTGCAAATCAGTACGCTTTTAAGTATTAAAACCGGCTCCTGCCCGGAAGATTGTAAATATTGCCCCCAATCGGCCCATCATAATACGGAACTCAAAAAAGAGCCGCTGATGGAGACGGATATGATCCTTGCCGAAGCCCAGAAAGCCAAAGATGCCGGAGCTTCGCGCTTCTGTATGGGTGCGGCGTGGCGGAATTTGAATGATCGCGATGTGCCGAAAATGGTAGAAGTGATTTCTGGCGTGAAGTCCCTGGGATTAGAGACCTGTGTGACACTTGGAATGGTAACGGGAAGCCAAGCCGAGAAGCTAAAAGAGGCAGGACTGGATTACTATAACCATAACCTCGATACGTCTGAAAGTTACTACAAAGAAATTATCACCACCCGCAGCTATCAGGATCGCTTGGATACGCTGGAGAATGTCCGGAGTGCCGGGATTAATGTCTGCTGCGGCGGGATTGTCGGCATGGGCGAAACGGTGAAAGACCGCGCGGAAATGCTGCAAACACTTGCCAATCTCCCAACCCATCCACAAAGCGTACCGATTAACTTGCTTGTGCAAGTCAAAGGAACACCGCTGGAGGGCGTTCGAAAGGTAGATATTATTGATTTCGTGCGCACGATCGCCGTTGCCCGCATCCTCATGCCGGCCTCGCATGTAAGGCTTTCGGCAGGACGCGAGGATATGTCGGACGAAGCCCAGGCGCTGTGTTTCTTAGCGGGTGCGAATTCGATTTTCTATGGGGAAAAACTCCTCACCACCCCGAATCCGAAAGAAAATGAAGATAAGCAGCTGTTTGCGCGGTTGGGGATTACTCCGCTGGTGCCGGAGCCTTGTAAAGAGAATGTTAAAGAATGCCGGGTAGCGTAGAGCTATAGTAATCCGTCTTTTGAGAAGGCAAATGCCCAAAGAACCAACCTGGCAAACACAGGGTACACCGCATATCTGGCACCCTTATACCCAGATGCAAACGGCTGCGCCTGCATTGCCTGTTGTCGGAACCGATGGCGTTTACATACAACTTGCCGATGGGCGGAAACTCCTTGATGGGATTGCCTCCTGGTGGTCAGCCTGTCATGGTTATAACCATCCACATATCCGAGAAGCCGTTATAAAACAGCTCGAGATCATGCCGCATATTATGTTCTCTGGCCCGGCACCGGTTGCGCATGAACAGGCGTATACTTTGGCTTCCCGCTTGACGAAGCTCGCACCTTCAGGACTCAACCGCACGTTTTTTGTGGATTCAGGATCCGTTGCGGTAGAAGCCGCGATGAAAATGGCCGTGCAGTATTGGCATAACCAGGGCGATAAAAAGCGCCAGAAATTTGTCTCATTTAAAGCCGGGTATCATGGCGATACGATGGGCGCGATGTCCTTGTGCGATCCTGAAGACGGCATGCATAAGAAATTCCAGCATTATATGCCGCATCAAATGGTCATTGATATCCCGTCCGATGAATACGGTTTCACGGACTATGATGAGCTGCTCGCGGGACTTTCTTATAGTATTGCTGGCGTGATTATTGAGCCGCTCGTGCAAGGTGCAGGCGGGATGAAGTTCCATTCTGCCGATACTTTGGCTGAGATTTACCGCATCACCAAGAAGCATAACCTATTGTTTATCTGCGATGAAATCATGACAGGCTTTGGCCGGACGGGGCTGATGTTCGCAAGCCAAGAGGCCGGGATTACGCCCGATATAATGTGTATCGGCAAGGCGCTCACGGGCGGGACCTGTACACTGGCTGCCGTGATGGCGACCGATGCTGTCTATAATGCGTTCCTGTCCGATGATGAAAGCAAAGCCTTCATGCACGGCCCTACCTATATGGCAAATCCGTTGGCCTGCGCGGCGGCAAATGCCTCGCTTGATCTCTTTGAAACAGAGCCGCGCTTAGAGCAAGTCGCCGTGATGGAAACCGCCTTGTGGCAGAATCTCTCGCCGTGTTTGGAGATTCCGGGCGTGGCGGATGTACGCGTCCGCGGTGCGATTGGCGTGGTGCAGCTGGCGCAAGCCTTATCGCCTGAGAAAAAGAAGCAACTGCGTCAGGCATTTGTGGAGAAGAATGTGTGGCTCCGGCCATTTGGGGATATTGTGTATCTCACACCACCCTTTACGATGACGGAGCAGCAGTTGAATACTGTGACAAGCGCGGTGGTGGAGGTGTTGAAATCCGGCTTATAATTCGTCCTTCTTTACTCGTGACACTTTTCCCTGTCTTAATATTTTTGAAGACGCTTGAGTTCAGAACGTACATAGAGTATAAAAGTAGTAGTTAGAACTTGGCCGAGATAAGCATTTTCTAGTTATAATAATTTCAGTATCGAAACAATCGAGCTGCCATGTGCGAACGCACAGGCGGCTTTTTTTATGCCTAAAGGAGAAAATACAATGATAAAAGACATACTTTTTGACAATAATACCTTTGATTATTTCTACAACAGGGGAATAGATCCTTTTAGAGATTTACCTTGCAATAAATACAATTTTTTAATTACTCCGGAAATAGAAATAGAGGTATTTGATCCGAGCACTCCCAATCCAATTAAGACATGGGTAAAGCAATTACTAGATAGCCGGGTTTTGTCTGTACGCGAAAGATTTGGGTTTTGTACTTATGATAATTTAAACCCTGAAGGTATAACGGGATTTGCAACTTACAACAACTATGACTTAAATCATGCCAGTATTTCAACCTACTCTGAGATAATGCATGACGGAGGAGGAAATGTGTATTTGAATAAGGAGTATAAAAATTCACGAAAAATGCATGATGCGCTTCTCGCAAGTCATTCTGTATATTCGATTGTGTTGACCTGCGATCAGAAAGATGCCTTGAAAAAGGCTAAGGATGATGGATATCAGATAGTTTATTTGGGGCACATTAATCCAAGCGAGGAGTCATCTGGTTTTGACTGCTTCTCAGGAACGCTTGAGGCATACATTTTAAATAGTTTAATGCATAAAAAGAACTAGAAATGCTGACAATAGCCTTGCCCTGGGAGGGAGGGGGAAGGCTAAAATCTTGTTATCATTTCTTTCGCTTCACTTTCCCCTGCAAATGGCTCACCATTCCTCGAAGCGTCCGCACTTCCTGATCGGTGAATCCAGCTCGCGTAAACATGCTACGGATATTGACGGTCAGTTTTTCGGTCATCTCCTTCGAGCGAAAAAATCCGGCTTCTTCCAGTGCCCCTTCTAAATGCTCAAAAAATCCAAACAGCGCTTCTTTTGCGGCGGGCGGATTGAGTGGCGAAGCGGTGGGCGTTTCCTCCCCTTCTCTATACCATTCATAACAGAGGAGCGCCACGGCCTGCGCGAGATTAAGCGAGCCATATTCGGGATTTACCCGGAAGGTCACAATTGCATCGGTTAGCGCTACATCATGATTCGTCAGGCCTGAGCGCTCCGGGCCAAAGACGAGTGCGGATCGTAAGCGTTCGCGCGCATGGGTGCGTAATTTCTCACCGCAGGCGGCGGGCGTGAGGATTGGTTTTTCCATATCTCGAAGGCGGGCAGTGACCGCATACGCGACCTGAATATCCGCCAAGGCCTCTTCTAACGATGAATAGAGTTTTGCATTATCAATCAATGCTTTGGCGCCAGAGGCCATCGCTTCCGCTTGGGGATTTGGCCAGCCATCGCGCGGCGCCACAATCCGTAAATCAGACAGCGCGAAATTATGCATCACCCGTGCGGCTGCGCCGATATTTTCGCCCATTTGAGGGGCAACGAGGATTATGGATGGTTGGATCATGTTATTTTCATGTAAATAGAACCTTCAAAAGAGGTCGTCATCCCCGTGGAGACGGGGATCCGCTGCTTATCATTTTCCTTGGCAATGGATTCCCGCCTTCGCGGGAATGACACCTTTTGTGGTGTTTCTACCTCTTATTATCACGCAGCATCCGACTCTTTTGCAAAGATCGCTGCTACGCTATACGCATTGTCATCCGTCTTGCAACTTTCTGCACCTGCAAGCTCACCACCGAATATAATCTCGGCCGCATTGCTCACAAATTGTAAATCCAGCACCACGGCTTTCAATGCCTCAATGCCTTCTCCTGATACCACGACTTTCTCCAGTGGCCATTTGATCGAAACATTTTTATCGGCTTTGAGCTTGCGGATGGCATTCAAGACCTTCACCGCCGCAATTCCGGCCGCTTCTGCGTTCTCATTCACCGGGAAATCGGAAGCCAGAGGCCAACGTCCGCGGCCATGGATTGAACCTTGGCTTGCATAACGATCATCAAACATGTGGCTATAAAGTTCTTCTGCGATATGCGGAACAATTGGCGCAAACAGGCGTAGCAATGCTTCAACCGCATGATAAACCGTATAAATTACGCTTTGTTGCTGCTGTTTGGTGATGCCTTCCGCCTCACCGTAAGCCCGCGCTTTGATCATCTCCAGGTAATTATCACAAAAATCATTCCAGAAGAAATCTTCTATTGCCTCGCGCGCTCGGCAATATTCATAGCGCACAAACTCTTGACTAGCCTTCGCAATCGCACGGCTGAGGCGCGACAGCACCCATAAATCAAGCGCTTCGGTAATCACTCCCGATGCCACATCTTTGACGGGCGTCGTCGGTTTTCCTTCCAATTTCTCAAGCTGAATACTTGCGAATTTTGAGACGTTCCAAAGCTTGTTGACGAGCTTCTTCCCGATCTTCAGGACATCTTCCGAATAGGCCGTGTCCGCTCCCAAATGCGAAGTCGATGCCCAATAGCGCACCACATCCGCGCCTTTTTCTTCAATCAAGCCCACGGGCGTGACAACATTTCCTTTGGATTTCGACATTTTGGTTTTATCCGCCGCCAAGCACCAACCGGAAATCATCAAGTTTTTCCAAGGAATCGTATTCTCATGTAAGTGGGCTTTCGCGAGCGTATAAAACGCCCAGGTGCGGATGATTTCATGCGCCTGGGGCCGCAAATCCGCCGGGAATAATTTCTGATGCCGCGCATAATCAATCGCGTAATCTTTTGTAATTCCTTTGGAACTGAGTTGTGGCGAAACCGAACTCGTCGCCCAGGTATCCATCACATCTGCTTCCGGCGTGACTTCATCACGTGCGTAACCTTTCGGCAAATCGACCAGCGGGTTCACCGGCAATTGGTCCGCTTCCGCCAGCAAAATTTTCCCTTCTTCGCCCGTACGTTTGGAATACCAAATCGGGAACGGCACGCCAAAATAACGCTGGCGCGAGATGCACCAATCCCAGCTCAAGCCGTCAATCCACTGATCGACGCGGACTTTCATATACTCGGGATACCAGTTGCACTGCGCCGCTTTTTCTTTGAGCTCGGCTTTTTGATCAATAATTTTGATGAACCATTGGGTGGTCGGGAGAATTTCGAGTGGCGCACCAGAACGCTCGGCACATTTCACGGCGTGAGTAATTGGTTCTTGTTTTATCAGAAGGCCGGCTTCTTTGAGGAGTTCAATCGTGGTTTCACGCGCAGTAATGGATTTCTGGTTCTTGATTTTTTCCAGATATTCGATTGCCTGCACAAGATTCACGGTGTTTTTAGACGTTAGCGCGGAACCTTCCGTTGGCGCCAGATATTCCACTTGTATCTCGCTCGCTTCATACGCAATCTTCCCATATTTATTGAGCAGTATCCTCGTTGTCAGTTTATGCTCACGCCACCAAACGATATCGGTTTCATCGCCGAAGGTACAGCACATCACAAGACCTGTGCCCTTTTCCATCTTCACATTTTCATCCGCCAGGAACGGCACTTTGACCCCAAAGAGCGCAGTGATCGCCGTTTTTCCTTTCAAATGCTGATAGCGCGTATCATCCGGGTGGTAAAATACTGCAACGCAGGCCGCCAATAATTCCGGGCGCGTCGTTGCAATTGTCACCAGGTCGTTGCTCCCTTCCACACCGAAATGGATATGGTTCATGAAAGACGCATGTTCTTTATCTTCTACTTCCGCCTGCGCAATCGCCGTCTGATCCACCGGATCCCACAGCATCGGCTGGAGTTTGCGGTAGGCCTTTTCTTTGCGGAACAAATCGATAAAGGAAAGCTGGGAAATTTTTTGGCTGTCATTGGAAATTGTGTGATATTCCTGATCCCAATCGACTGATAGCGCCACCGATTCGAATAACGCTCTAAATTCTTTGCGCGCCTCTTCCGCAACTCCGTCACAGAGCGCAGTGAATTCTTCGCGGCTCATATCGGTTGGACGGACTTTTTTTACCTTCTCTACCAAGCGCTCGGTCGGCAATCCGTTATCGTCAAAGCCCATCGGGTAAAAGACATTTTTCCCCGACATGCGTTGAAAACGTGCGACAAAATCCGCTTGAGTATAAGAGAAAATATGTCCCATATGGAGCAAACCGGATACGGTCGGCGGAGGGGTATCGATCACGTAACTGTTTTCGCGCGATTCATTTGCATCCCATGCAAATACTTTGGCCTCCTCCCACTCCTTCTGCCATTTTTTCTCGGTTTCACTGTGGTTATATTGAGCAGGTAGGGGTTTCATAGGAATCCTGTTAATTTTATTTTTAAAAGCGAGGAATTCTATAAGAAACCATGGAAAGAGGCAAGGAAAAGGGGAATTATGAAGGGATTTAGCATTTGGGGGATTGTTTAAGGGAAATTTGACTTCAAGGCACAGAACTACTTTCTGTAGTTCAAAAAAAGAAAAAGGGCTTGTTTGGTAAGCCTGGCAGCGTCCGACTCTCCCACGCCTTAAGACGTAGTACCATTGGCGCTAAGAGGTTTCACTTCCGAGTTCGGGATGGGATCGGGTGGGGCACTCTTGCAATAACCACCAGGCTAACCAAACAAGCCCTTTAAAGCTTGCTTGAGTGAATAAAGTTTCTAGTTAATTTGAATTAGATGCCACCTGCATGTTTAACACTGCATATGGATCATAACCCTAGCGAATTCGATTTAAGTCAATCGGGTTATTAGTACCAGTTAGCTTCATGCGTTACCGCACTTCCACACCTGGCCTATCAACGTGGTGGTCTTCCACGACCCTAATGGGGAATACTTGTTTTGAGGTGGGTTTCACGCTTAGATGCTTTCAGCGTTTATCCCTTCCGTACGTAGCTACCCTGCGGTGCCGCTGGCGCGACAACAGGCACACTAGAGGTACGTCCAACTCGGTCCTCTCGTACTAAAGTCAGATCCTCTCAATATTCCAACACCCATGGCAGATAGGGACCGAACTGTCTCGCGACGTTCTAAACCCAGCTCACGTACCACTTTAAATGGCGAACAGCCATACCCTTGGGACCTGCTCCAGCCCCAGGATGTGATGAGCCGACATCGAGGT